>NZ_CP098478.1:1210368-1512960 GCF_023702675.1 Acinetobacter sp. C26M | reverse complement strand
CCAGATTTTGCAGGGTGCTATTGGCAATGACTGCGCTTGCACCATGCCCACGTGTGTCATAGCTAATAATTTGATAATGATCAGCCAAAGCTGCAACTTGTGCCTGCCACATGCCATGATCGGTTCCCAAAGAGTTGGAGAACATGATGACTGGCGCATCTTTTAGCCCTTGCACTTGAACTGCAAGTGGATGTCCTTGACGATTATTGATATGCGTGATCATGTGCTTACTCTCCTTGTGCTGCGTGTAGCACAGCATCAATTTGGGCTTGAATATTGCCAAGGTAAGATGCTGGCATGAACAATTCATCCAATGCCTGATCATTAAAATGAGTGCTAACTTCATGCATCGCTGACAAGATAGTTTTTAAATGCTGCTGTTGAGTAACTGCTTGCTGACATGCTTGCTCAACCAAATGGTGTGCATCTAAACGACCAATCTTGGGCGCAAGTGCCATCATCACAGCTTCTGCCATGATTAAACCCTGTGTACATTCAAGATTACGTCGCATCGCGTCTGAATTGACTTGCATGTGCTCAAGCACATCGCAACTACGTTCTAAAGCACCTGCACATAACTGAAAAATTTCTGGGATTGCCAGCCATTCTGCATGCCAAGCGCCCAAAGCACGTTCATGCTCTTGCACCATACTTTGATAGACGCTCGCCATTAAGGCAGGTACACGATTGGCTGCTGCAAGAATTGAAGCTGCTGCCACAGGATTACGCTTATGCGGCATGGTCGATGAACCACCACGCCCTTTTGCTGCTGGTTCAAAAACTTCTGCGATTTCGGTTTGCATCAGTAATGACCAGTCTTTTGCCATCTTGCCAACATTGCCAACAACCAAAGCAAGGGTACTGGCAATTTCAACCATACGGTCTCGTTCACCATGCCATGTACACTCAGGTGCTGTTAACTTGAGTTGTGCTGCAAAAGCTTCGACCACCGCCGAACCTTGATCTTGTAAAGATGCCAGTGAACCTACTGCACCACCGAGTTGTGCAGTCAATACGCGAGTTTTCATTGCCTGTAAGCGATCAAGATCACGCTTCAAAGCTGCCGCCCAACGTGCAAACTTATGTCCCAAAGTAATCGGCAAAGCTTGTTGTAACCACGTCCGTCCAATCATGACTTGATGGCGATATTGCTGAGCTTGCTTTAAGGAGATTTGATACGCTTGCTGTAATTGCTGTTCGATCAAAGCCAAAGCATCACGACACTGCAAAATCGTTGCTGTATCAATGATGTCTTGACTGGTCGCACCCCAATGCACATAGCGTGAAGCGTCTTCATCATGCTGTTTCACCAAAGCGGTGAATTGTTTTACTAATGGAATCGCCACATTACCTGCCAGTCCAGCTGCTGTAGCCAATGCATCCATATTGATTTGTGCTACAGCATTTTGACCCACCTGTTCAATGATGCTTGCGGCAGAGCTAGGAATCACATTAACCTGTGCCTGAGCTTTGGCTAAATCCACTTCGGCTTGAATCATATAACTCAATAAAGCTTGATCACTAAAAATGGCAGTGACTTCAGGCTGGTAAAATAAGCTGGCGTATAACTGGCTCATAGCAGACCTCACTCAACACGTTCAATAATCAGTGCAATGCCTTGACCAACACCAATACACATCGAACACAAGGCATATTGACCTTTGATCTGTTCAAGCTGATTCAATGCGGTGGTGACTATACGCGCACCTGAAGCACCTAAAGGATGACCCAAGGCAATTGCACCACCATTCGGGTTAATTCGTGCATCGTCATCACTTAAGCCTAAATCACGGGTCACGGCTAAAGCCTGTGCCGCAAAAGCTTCATTCAGTTCAATCACGTCCATTTGTTCTAGCGTGAGATTGGCCTGTTTCAGTAATTTCTTGATTGCAGGTGCAGGCGCAAAACCCATAATCCGTGGCTCAACCCCAACGGTAGTCGCGGCAATGATTTTGGCACGTGGCTTGAGCTGGTATTTTTCTACCGCTCCATCAGAAGCGATCAGCAACGCTGCTGCACCATCATTAATCCCAGAGGCATTACCTGCTGTGACGGTACCTTCGGCTTTCACCACACCTTTGAGTTTAGTCAACGCTTCCAATGTGGTTGAAGCACGTGGATGCTCATCGGTATCCACCACAATCGCATCACCCTTACGCTGTGGAATCGTCACAGGAGTAATTTCGTTGGCGAAGAAGCCATTGACTTGCGCGGTTGCAGTACGTTGTTGGCTGTTAAGCGCAAATTGGTCTTGATCGGCACGGTTAATATTGAATTGTTCCGCCACGTTTTCAGCCGTTTGTGGCATGGTATCTACACCATGCAGCTCTTTGAGTTTTGGATTGATAAAACGCCAGCCCATGGTGGTGTCTTCAATCTTTTGACTACGGCCAAAGGCACTGTCGGATTTGCCCATCACATAGGGCGCACGGCTCATGCTTTCGACCCCGCCTGCAATAATCAAATCAGCTTCATTGGCTTTAATCGCACGTGCCGCCATGGCAATCGCATCCAGTGATGAACCACATAAACGGTTCACTGTGGTAGCAGGCACTTGATAAGGTAAACCTGCCAATAGTGCTGACATACGTCCAACATTGCGATTGTCTTCACCTGCCTGATTGGCACAGCCATAGATCAGATCATCGACTTGTTGCCAATCCACGCTAGGATTACGTTGCATCAAGGCCTGAATCGGAATGGCTCCCAGGTCATCAGCACGTATAGGTGCAAGACCACCGGCATAGCGACCGAATGGGGTACGGATGGCATCGATGATATAAGCGTTTTTCATTTTAAATCTTGTCCTTTACTTCGGGCCTTTCAGCCATTCTCCGTCGATATTTCGCGGCAGCGGCATGGATGCCGCCTCGTTACTCAGCACAACAGGGAGGTTGTGTCTGAGTAACAAAGGATTTTTGTTAATTTTTATCCTTAAAAATCTCCCCTAACCCCTCTTTATAAAGAGGGGGACTCCTCCCTTTCTTAAAGGGAGGTTGGGAGGGATTCATTATCCTTGCGTCGCATCAATCAGTTTCGCACCCGTCAATGCCTGTAACTCATCAAAGCTCAGACCATCCACTTTCTCAATCACTTTTAAACCTTCTGTGGTCACATCAATCACACATAAGTCGGTATAAATACGATCGACACATTTCAACCCTGTTGCTGGATATGAAAGCGTTTCAACAATCTTGGGTTCACCTTGCTTGGTATTGTGATCGGTGGTGATAAATACTTTCTTGGCACCTACCGCCAAATCCATTGCACCACCCACCGCAGGAATCGCATCTGCTGCACCGGTATGCCAATTGGCCAGATCACCATTGGCTGCCACTTGAAAGGCACCAAGCACTGCAATATCCAAATGCCCGCCACGCATCATGGCAAAGGAATCACCATGATGGAAAAAGCTGCCACCCGTCAGCATGGTCACATACTCTTTACCGGCATTGATCAGTTCAGGATCTTCTTCACCTTTGGCAGGCGGTGGACCGAATGCCAGCAAGCCATTTTCAGAATGTAAGAACACATCTTTATCGGCAGGAAGATAATTGGAAATCTTGGTTGGTAGGCCAATGCCTAAATTGACATAAGCACCATCGGGAATATCTTGTGCGACACGTTCAGCAATTTGGTCACGGCTTAGTTTTTGATAGCTCATTGCTCTGCTCCTATGCCATTGGCTGCATCGACAGCGACCACATGCTGTACAAAAATCCCAGGGGTAATAATGTGTTCAGGATCAAGCTGACCCAGTTCGACCAGTTCAGAAACTTGAGCAATAGTGACATCCGCAGCCATGGACATGATTGGGCCAAAATTACGTGCAGATTTGTTATAAACCAGATTGCCCCAACGATCGCCTTGATGAGCTTTGATCAAGGCAAAGTCGGCTTTGATCGGATATTCAAGCACGTAATCTTTACCCTCGATATGACGGGTTTCCTTGCCTTCTGCCAATAAAGTACCAAAGCCAGTTGGGGTAAATACAGCACCTAAGCCCATACCTGCAGCTTGAATACGGCACGCTAGATTACCTTGTGGCACCAGTTCCAGTTCGATCTTGCCAGCACGATACAGTTCATCGAACACCCATGAGTCAGACTGACGGGGGAAGGAACAGATGATTTTACGTACCGCACCTGTTTTAAGCAGTTTGGCCAAACCATAATCACCATTACCGGCATTATTATTGACAATGATAAGGTCTTTGATGCCAAGTTCGATCAATCCGTCAATCAGTTCAGCGGGTTGTCCTGCGGTGCCAAAGCCACCAATCATGATGGTTGCGCCATCCTTGATCTGTGACAGTGCCTCAGTCAATGTGAGGGTACTTTTATCAATCATCTGACTACTTCCTGTACGATGCATCACTCGTATTTTCATCCTGAAAACCGATGAAATTAAGTCGAGTGCTTTGTTCGGATTTCTTCTATTCATTCTTGATAAATTCTGCGCTCACTTCTAGGCTTTGAAGTGCATTTTGTTCGATGATTATTTTATAAGTTCGATCATCGAACATTTTCCAAGTAAAATAGTCATCTTTCGCTTAGAATGTTTTTATAAAGGAACTGTTTTAGCAAGGATGTCTAAATTATGGAAAATGATCAGGAAAAGAATCCGCGTTTGATTCATCATAACGAAAATAAAAAGACCATTCGGCATGAAGATTTTATTGCAGGAATCGCGAAAGGCTTAGCAATTTTGGAATGCTTCGGCCCTGAACGACATCGCTTAAATATGAGTACCGCCGCTGAAAAAACGGGCATGACCCGCGCGGCTGCGCGACGCCATTTACTCACTTTAGAATACTTAGGCTATTTAGATTTTGATGGGCATTATTATTATCTATCACCCAAGATTCTTAAATTTTCTGGGGCTTATCTGGATGGTTCCACACTTCCAAAAATATGTCAGCCTTTATTAAATCTTTTAACCAATCAAACCTCGTTGATTTATTCGGTGATGGTTTTAGATGGTTATGAAGCGATTACCATTGCCCGTAGTGCAGCTCACCAACAGACCGATCGGGTCAATCCTTATGGCTTACATTTAGGTAATCGACTCCCTGCCCATGCCACCTCTGCTGGCAAAATTCTGCTGGCACATTTAACACCTGAACAACAAAAGCGATGGTTAGAAAAATACCCGTTAAAACGTCTAACCAAATATACCCATACCGAAACTGATCTATTTTTAGAATTACTGCATGAAATTAAAGAACAAGATTGGTGTTATTCCTGCGAAGAACATGAATTAGGGGTGCATGCTGTGGCTGTACCGATTTATGATTCCAATGCAGCCGTTGTTGCGGCCTTAAATATCGTGTCTCCAACCATGCGTACCACCAAGGATTATTTAATTGCCCATATTTTACCTTTGCTACAAGAAACAGCTCGCGATTTACGCCAAATCATTTAATCAGACAAAAAAAAGCCACATCTGGAAATGTGGCGAAAGGTGTATTGCTGCTACAGCTTATGTCCGTATCTTTAAATTAACCACCCTTGCTTAAATGAACATTAAAGTTTTTAACGATCATTATGTTTTGTGTCTCTGTGTGTAAACAGGAGTCGAGCTGATTGCTTTAATCAGACCCATGATTACCAACTCACATTGACACGTCGATTGGGTGCAAGACAGCCGATCAATTGTTGATTATGCTGATCACCTGTACATTGCTGATATACATCGGTTTTGCTATTGGCCTGTATTTGAATACGATTTCCATCAATACCTTGAGCAACCAATAACTTCGCAACTGTATTGGCACGTTGCGAAGATAAACGATAGTTGTAGGCGAACTTACCCAAAGGATCGGTAAAGCCTGCGACAATAATCGGTGTATTTGAACTTTCTGCTTTTATTCTTTGAGCAATCTCCGCAATCGAGGTTGTACCCATCTCAATTGCAGTTTCATCAAAGCGATCAAAAGCAAAGAATATACTGGCTGCCTTCGTTGCAGATACTGGAGCAACGACAGGTTTTTCAGGTAATTGATTATTCTCTCCCCACGCAATCAAACCTTCACATGCTTCTCCTTTCCAGAAAAGTTTTTCCGCAATATATTGTTTATCAAAATCAACTCTTAGCTGACAACGTTGATATTTTTGTGTTTTGGGAATACGGATATCAAGTACATAATTCCATGTTTTAACCGCAAAAATCCCTTCACTAAATTGTGGATTTCCCAATAAATGACGGATTTGATCTTTGGTTAAACCTGTATCTAAACGAGCAACGCTGTCATATTCATAGCGCTTCACTTGCTTTAGATAGCTTTTATCTACATTAGGAAAAGTAACTTCACCCTGCTGAACCTGTTTCATATCATCGGCTTGTGAATAGAATGAAGAAAATCCTATCGCCAATATACTGATCATCAATAATGTATTTTTTTTCATTTCTTGCTCCAAATTATTATAAATTTATGTTGGGAGAGCCCAGCTCTCCCTTTTTTCATTATTTTAATCAAGCACGGTGCTTACGCCAACACGAACCAATGCCCCACCTTGACTGCCAAGCGCAGCACCACTAGTGAGTGACCAACGACCATTATCTGCTGTTTTTCTTAAGGTCACACCAACAGCATTCTGATTATTATAATAACCAGCACCAACGGCTAAGGTGACTTTACCAGCTACATATGGGGCTTGTTCTAATGCCGCATTTGCAGCGATACCCGCTGACATTTTCTCTTCTAAATTATCGATACGACCGTTGGTTTCATAGAAAACCTGCTCTATTCGATCACCCAAGTTATTAATTTGATTCCCTATGTTAATGTTAGCTTGATTCAATGCACCTAGCGCATCTCCCACGTTGTTATAAGAACCATTATTTACATTGTAGGTTGGTTCAGTAAATTTGCCATTTTCATACTTCGCACCACCACCAAGTGATTTGGTAATATATTGGTTCGATGTATTCAATTGCGAGCCATTCACTGCTTCTTTTGAGGTGCTATTGACTGCTCCATCTGCAACATTGCTAATGACTTTGTTGCCCGCATTAATCCCTGCTTTAGTAATCTGAACATCACCTACTGTTACATTATCCGCAGTTACTTTCTGAGTAGTGACTGTTTTAAAAGTGACATCATCATTTGTTGCAACTTTGAACTCTTTACCACCTGAACTATTTGTAGTTTGTGTGACCGTCATATTCTGACCTGCAACGACTGTAGAATGCTGTCCCGCTTTTTGGTTAATTGAACTAATCGCATCATTGATATTGGTCGCACCTGTCCCGCCAATATTAGTAATGGTATTTCCATCACCACCAACAAAAGCCCCATCCCCCAACATGTCATGCAATTGACTACCATTCACAGCATCTTTACTGTTTTTAGCAATACTACCCTCTGCAACGTTGGTGATTTTTTTATTCCCTGCATCAATTCCGTTCTGAGTGACACTTGGCCCATCTTTAATGGTTAGACCATTATTATTAAGCGTGCTATTTCCAGCTTGGACACTATCGACTTTAATATCTTTCGCCAAATCAACTGTGACGTTATTCCCCGTATTATTGACTTTGATATTTCCATCTTTATTTGCAAAATCAACGGTATCTGTTGGTTTTACTTGGCTTGAGTTTTGCCCATTGGTGGTTAAGTTCCAACCTTTACTCACTGTTTGCACAGTATTGTTGACTGATTTAATCGCATCATGGATAGTACTTTCACCAGTGTTCCCAATATTGTTATTGATAAATGTGCCTGTATTTGGATCATAAGTCGTTGTGCCACCAATGATGTTTTTCACTCCATCACCAACTGCAAATAATTGACTACCATTCACTGCCTCAGTTGAAGTCGCATTTACATCACCTTTGGCCACATTGGTGATCTTTTGATTGCCTGCACTGATTCCATTCTTGCTGATACTTGGGCTGTTTGCGATCGTATTACCACTGCCATCGACAAAGCTAAGACCATTACTATTGATCAATGTGCCTGCTGCGTTAACGCTATTCACTGCCAAGTCTTTGGATAACTCTATGGCAAGCTTACCTTGATCCACCTTCGTGGTGATGTTGCTGTCGGCACCAACTACATCCACCGTTTGTCCCAGTTTCTTCTGTACTGAATTACCATCTGCCGCAGTTAAACCAAAGCCACTATCTGTCAAACCCGTCTGGATTTGTTTCAATTGCTCTTCTGTCGCTGCACGACCTTGGGTTGCAAAGTCGGCACTACTGATATCTTTATTGCTTAGACCTTCAAGTGTGCCTTTGCCTGCATCTAAAGTCAGAGTATTCGCTGTGTTTTTAACAACCACTTTACCTGCTTCAAGCTGCGTTTGAGTCGTTCCATTTTCAATATTCACGCCCGCCTGGCGCAACACGGTTTTATTTGCTCCAGTACCCGCAGTGACCGTATCAATATTCAGGTCTCGGCTTAAACTAAAATCAATCGTAGTCGTGCCTTTACCATCATTCACCGCAGTCGATTTAAGATTGCTTTCACCTGTGGCTAAGCCAATATCTACCGTATCCGTTGGCTTCACTTGCGTTGCGGCTAGGTTACTGTCTGATTTTACATTCCAGCCCTTATTCGCATTCTGTGCAACATCACTGACTGATTTTAACTGTTCCTCTGTCGCAGCCTGTTTACTGTTATAAGTCGCGTTCGGATCCCATGTGGTGTTGGTCAAACCATTGATTCGACCTGTTACACCATTCACCGTTACAGGGTTGCTGCCTGTGCCTGATCCAATCGTAACTTGATTGGCGAGACGGATATCTACATTATTACCTTGATTGCTGATCACAAGGTTGCTGTCTGCATTGGAAATATCTACAGTGCCGTCAGGTGCAACATTACTCTTGCTTGCCGCATTGTTATTGGTGGTGAGATTCCAACCCTTATTGGCAATTTGCTGGACTTCATTCAACTGACTACCATTCACCGCATCAGTCGACGTCGCATTTACATCACCTTTGGCAACATTGGTGATCTTTTGATTGCCCGCACTGATTCCATTCTTGCTAATACTTGGGCTGTTTGCGATCGCATTCCCGCTACCATCGACAAAGCTAAGACCATTGCTATTGATTAATGTGCCCGCTGCGTTAACGCTGTCGACTTTCAGATCTTTACTTAAACTAAAGTCAATCGTGGTGGTACCTTTACCATCATTCACCGCAGTCGATTTAAGATTGCTTTCACCTGTCGCCAAACCAATATCGACCGTATCTGTTGGCTTCACTTGCGTTGCGGCTAGGTTACTGTCTGATTTTACATTCCAGCCCTTATTCGCATTCTGTGCAACATCACTCACTGATTTTAATTGTTCCTCGGTCGCAGCCTGTTTATTGTTATAGCTTGCGTTCGGATCCCATGTGGTATTGGTCAAGCCATTGATTCGACCTGTTACACCATTCACTGTTACAGGGTTGCTGCCTGTGCCTGATCCAATCGTGACCTGATTGGCGAGACGGATATCTACATTATTACCTTGATTGCTGATCACAAGGTTGCTGTCTGCATTGGAAATATCTACAGTGCCGTCAGGTGCAACATTGCTCTTACTTGCCGCATTGTTATTGGTGGTGAGATTCCAACCCTTATTGGCAATTTGCTGGACTTCATTCAACTGGCTGCCATTCACCGCATCGGTTGATGTCGCATTTACATCACCTTTGGCCACATTGGTGATCTTTTGATTGCCTGCACTAATTCCATTCTTGCTGATACTTGGGCTATTTGCGATTGCATTACCACTGCCATCTACAAAGCTGAGACCATTGCTATTAATTAATGTGCCAGCTGCGTTGACGCTATTCACTGCCAAGTCTTTGGATAACTCTATGGCAAGCTTACCTTGATCCACCTTCGTAGTGATATTGCTGTCGGCTCCCACCACATCGACCGTTTGTCCCAGTTTCTTCTGTACTGAATTACCATCTGCCGCAGTTAAACCAAAGCCACTATCCGTCAAACCCGTCTGGATTTGTTTCAATTGCTCTTCCGTCGCTGCACGACCTTGAGTGGCAAAGTCGGCACTGCTGATATCTTTATTGCTTAGACCCTCAAGCGTGCCTTTACCTGCATCTAAAGTCAGGGTATTCGCTGTGTTTTTAACAACCACTTTACCTGCTTCAAGCTGCGTTTGAGTCGTTCCATTTTCAATATTCACGCCCGTCTGACTCAACACCGTTTTATTTGTTCCAGTACCCGCAGTGACCGTATCAATATTCAGGTCTCGGCTTAAGCTAAAATCAATCGTGGTGGTACCTTTACCATCATTCACCGCAGTCGATTTAAGATTGCTTTCACCTGTCGCCAAACCAATATCTACCGTATCCGTTGGCTTCACTTGCGTTGCGGCTAAGTTACTGTCTGATCTTACATTCCAGCCCTTGTTGGCATTCTGTGCAACATCACTGACTGACTTTAACTGTTCCTCGGTCGCAGCCTGTTTACTGTTATAGGTGGTATTTGGATCCCATGTGGTATTGGTCAAACCATTGATTCGACCTGTTACACCATTCACTGTTACAGGGTTGCTGCCTGTGCCTGATCCAATCGTAACTTGATTGGCGAGACGGATATCTACATTATTACCTTGGTTGCTGATCACAAGGTTGCTGTCTGCATTGGAAATATCTACAGTGCCGTCAGGTGCAACATTGCTCTTACTTGCCGCATTGTTATTGGTAGTGAGATTCCAACCCTTATTGGCAATTTGCTGGACTTCATTCAACTGGCTGCCATTCACCGCATCGGTTGATGTCGCATTTACATCACCTTTGGCGACATTGGTGATCTTTTGATTTCCTGCACTAATTCCATTCTTGCTAATACTTGGGCTGTTTGCGATCGCATTCCCGCTACCATCGACAAAGCTAAGACCATTACTATTGATCAATGTGCCTGCTGCGTTGACGCTATCGACTTTTACATCTTTGGCTAATTTAACCGTGAGCTTATTATTTCCATCGGCAATAACGCCAATATTGTTATCTGTCAATTTGCTCGCATCTGTTACGCCACCAACGACATTTAGTGTTTCTCCAAGTTTACGCTGTACATTGGTACCGCTATCTACTTGAAAGGTCAGTGCTGTATTAGCTAAATCTTCAATTGCAGTATTGGTTTGATGCAACTGACTACCATTAATCGCATCCGTACTGGTGGAACTGATTCGACCTGCAGCGACATTGACGATGGTACGTTCATTCCCTGCACTGCCCACACTTACACTTGAAGAATTGGTAGGTGTACCAGCAAAATTATAGGTCTTGCCATTAATTACCGTACTGGTTGTTTGTACATAATCGGCAGATTGCGAACCATTACCAAGGGCAACCGCATTATTATGATTAACAACTGTATTTGCACCTATGGCAGTCGCACCTTCGGCTGTTGCTTGTGCATTGGTCCCTTGAGCAATGGTATTGGTATTTAACGCTTTGGCATTGAAACCTTGTGAAATTGCTGCACTACCTGTCGCCAAAGCATTTGCACCAATTGCAGTTGCATTATCCGCAATCGCTTGGGCATTATTCCCTTGTGCAATTGCATTGGTATTTAGTGCCTTGGCCGAAACACCTTGGGCAAGCGCATTTTCCCCATCTGCTTTTGCTTGTTTACCTAAAGCAACCCCATTCGCTCCAATCGTCTGAGCATCGAGACCAATTGCAATCGCATCTTTTGCTTCTACCTTACTGTTTTTACCTACTGCAATAGTATTTTCTTCAGTTGCTCGAGCTGTATTTCCTAAAGCAATCGCACTTTGGATCTTGGCAAAACTATCTGTACCAATAGCGATGGTATTTGAATTGAGATTATTATCAATTTCATCTTTGGTCGGATTGGCTTTCCCTGAGATGGCATTATTTCCTAATGCAATCGCATTAGTCGCATAGCTTGTGGCTTGAGTCCCAGTTGCAATTGAGTCACGGGCATTTGCATTGGCTTGTTTACCTGTCGCTAAAGCATTGGTTCCAGATGCCGATGCTTGCGTACCCAAAGCCAGTGCATCTGTACTTGAGGAACGACTGCTGACCCCAACAGCAAGCGCACGATCTGCACTAGCCCGAGCATCATAACCTTGCGCAATACTTTCCTCCCCGCGAGCAATCGTTTCTTTACCAATCGCAATTCCTTTATTGTTGGTCACCAATGCATTGGTACCTACAGCAATCGCATCATTTACTTTATCATTGCTGGTTTGTGGTTCAGATTTCGCATCTTTACCAATCACAATACTGTTCTCACCACGGCTAATTGCATGCTGGCCGATCGCAACACCTGCTGCATCATATGCAATCGTTCCTGTTGAACCAATCGTGGTCGCATTATCACCAAGCGCATAGACCTGCGAACCAATGGCGGTACTGTTTTTATTCTGGGCAATGGCTTCAGGCCCAATTGCAACCGCATCGACCCCAGAAGCACCTTCATTATTTTTGTTACCAATCGCCTCAGATTTAACACTGATATATTTAACTCGGCTTGCCTCAACGGCTTCTTGCATTTGAGCCAGATTCACCGCATCTGTACCCACTTTACCTGGTGCCAAACCACTAATTACCGTATTTGGTCTTAGATTAATTTGCTTAGAGGTTGCATCTGTATAAGTCACAGCATTGTCGACGCTTGGAAGCACCGCACCACTTGAGATTGCGCCTAAAGCGTCAACCACGGTGTTGTATTTATATTCCTTGCCATTATTATCTTTCAGTGTGATTTGTGAATAATTGCCGTTGTTGTCTACACTGACATCACCACCAATTAAATTACCTACTTTTTCTTGAGCAATTTTTAACTGTCTGACGTTAACTGCATCATAACCATCCGCACCATCATCCACATGAGCAATTCGGCGGTTAAATGCAGCCACCCCTCCTGACCCATCCGAACCAACTGAGATGACACCTTGATTACTGGTTTTAGATGAGGTCAAATAGCCTGTTTGTGTTTCCGCTAAATCTTTTGAAGCGACTGAGTTAGAACCCAATGCAATACTGTTGTCTTTAGACCACGCATTAATCCCGACAGCAACACCATTATCTGCATTTTTCTTGGTTCCTGTGCCTGAACCATCATCAATACCTTCTACTTTTGAAGCAGCTCCAATCGCAACTGCACCTTGATTGTCAGCACTCGCTAAATAACCGACAGCAACAGCAGCTTGACCAGAGATTGAGCGCCCACCGATCGCTGTAGTATGGTCAGTTTCTTTAGCATTTTGATTGGATAAATAACCAATACTGACATTTTCTTCACCCGTGGAAGCTTGCCCCGACTTCGAACCAATCGCAATATTATAATTGCCTGAAGTCCCATTGGATGCTTCTAAACCAATGGCAATATTTTCATTGCCTTTGATGTTTTGTCCTGCACTGGTACCAATTGCAATATGGTTTTGATTACTATTTCCTGCATTATTGACTGTACCCACACCCGCATTTGCACCTAAAGAAATTGCACTGGTACTATTCGCTTGTGCACCTGAACCAAGTGCAGTTGAATTTGCACCACTCGCAATTGCACTATCGCCCAAAGCCGTGGCTGAACCAGATGCTGCTTTCGCCCCTTTACCAACCGCTGTGGCATTCGATGCAGAAGCTTCCGCACTTGTACCGAATGCACTCGCATTTTCGGCACTGGCAATAGAGTTAGAACCTACAGCTATGGCATTTTTAGTGTTAGTGCCACTAATTTTTGCTCCATCACCAATCGCAATTGAACTGGTAATTTCCTTCGTATCAGTTGTTGCCGCTTGCCCAATCACTGTATTTTTATTGCCTAATGCTTTGGTATCTTTGCCAATCGCAATTGACTCAATACCATCGGTAGCAGGTGTACCACCAACCGTTGCTGTTCCAACAACAGCATTATTGCCAATCGCTACTGCATCTGTTGCAGCACTATTGGTAACAGCTTTTGGTCCCACCGCCACTGAGTCTGTTCCATCAGCGACAGAATCATCTAAAACTGAAGTTGCATGAAAGTATTTAGCACGTTCAATCCCAGCATTTAACAGATCTTGCTCAACTTTATACAGTTGATCACCAGTCACGACCTCCTTCGATCCAGAACCTACAGTGGCATTTTTAGTCACTGTAATTTGACCATTATCGATCACAACGCCATCGACTGTAACTTTGTCAAAACTAACTTCTGGCTTTGTAGCAACAGTCAGATTATTTCCTGATCGGGTAATGGCGATATTTGTACCATCTAAAAACTGAACCGTGTCTGAGGCTTTTACCGAGCTTGCAGCATCACCATTTGCTTGAATTTTCCACGTCTGATTTGATATTCCACCGACCGATGATTGTAAGTTTGCAATATCTCCCTCATTGACCGTAACCCGATTATTTAGCGAAGAAATATCACCCGTATTTTTTGAAACATTCGAGTTTAATGTAGAGATATCCCCTGTGTTTTTTGAAACACTCGAATTTAATGATGAAATATCTGAACTATTTTGACTGACTTTATCATCAACCGTTTTCAGCTGCCCAAAAGTTGCAGCATCATTATTATTTACCCCATCACTCAATCCAGAGATTTTATTGCTTGTACTATCAACCACCACCGAACCCACGGTGACATTCTTAAATACAACATTATCCGATGTAGAGATCGTATGCTTTATATTCAGTGGATCACTATTATCTGTAACGACTTGTATATTACTTCCTTGAATCACGTCATCAGCATAGCTTGTCCCCATCCCCACTGTAAAATTGACCAGTATGACAGCAGCTGAAACTTTAATTGTCTTTGATTTTACTTTGGATTTAGCTAGCTCTGAGACCGCGACCCAAACACCTATTGAAGCATTCCACACCAGTTTATAGACTTTATTCATGATTATTTCACCTTATGGTTTTATGTATATTTTTAAAGTATTTAGTTTGAATAAAATATAAACAGAAACCCACCAAACCCTTGGTAACTTCAAGTAATCCTTTATTTATACTTTTGTTTTTTAAATGTAATTTACAAAAATACAATTTATTTTTTAATTATTTAAAATCTAGTCATTAATTATAATTAACAAATAAAATAATCATTTTAAATCATAGTACTAACCACTCATTATAAAAACTTATTTATTATTTTAAAATTAATTAAATAACACAAACAACCAGTAATCATTCAAATTTAAACCTGTTTCTTTGTGTAACTTTATTTTATATTTCGTTAAGTTAAGTTTTTATAAAAACATTTTAAAATAAAAAAGTTTAGTTTTTCTAGCAACTTAGAAAGAAATAATAAAAACACAATAAAATCAAAGAATTTGCACGGATTAGTTCTAGGGGGTATCTTAAAAAAACATGAAAAATAAATAAATTTCAAACCTAAAGATAGATCGAATAATAAAAGTGAGATCGAAAAATGATTGAATGGTTACAAGGCGAATTAAAACATAGCCCAGAAATTCTATTGTTCTTATCCTTGGCAATAGGGTTCTGGATCGGTCAGTTTCAATTCGGAAAATTTCAGTTCGGTGGTGTAGCAGGTTCCCTACTTGTTGCAGTTGTACTCAGTCTAATTGGTGTTCCAGTAGACAATGGGGTCAAAGCCATTCTGTTTGCATTGTTTATTTATGCTGTTGGTTTTGAAAGTGGTCCACAGTTTTTTAAATCATTGGGCCCACAATCGATAAAAGAAATCCTATTAGCAGTATTCATGGCAGTCAGTGGTTTAATTACTGTATTGGTCATGGCAAAGTTATTCCACTTAGACAAAGGTTTAGCCGCAGGACTGGCAGCAGGTGGTATGACCCAATCTGCAATTATAGGTACTGCGGGGGATGCGATTTCCAGACTCGACCTACCATTGGCTGAGATTCAAAAACTACAGGCCAATGTCGCGATCGGATATGCCGTGACTTATATTTTCGGTTCGTTGGGTGCCATTATTGTTTGTGTGAACATCCTGCCCAAATTTATGGGTAAAGAAATTCATGATGATGCATTAAAAGCCCAGTCAGAACGTCTCAAGGGTGCTTTTGAATTAGCACCGGGGCAAGAGCTTGCAATGCCTGAAATTGTAGGGCGTATTTATAAAGTTAAACAAGCTAATGGGCAAACTGTTGCCGAGCTTGAAGCCAAGCAAACCAGTATCACCATCGAACGCTTAAAGCGCAAAGATCAATTTATTGATGTTGCACCAGAACTGACTCTACAAACCGATGATGTGATATTGCTTGTAGGCCGTCGTGCCAGTGTGGTTGCTGTTTCAGAACAGATCGGCACGGAGTTACAATCCTCACAAGGTATGGAAATGATTATGGATACGACAGATGTCATCCTAAGAAATTCCAAATATATCAATCGTAGTTTAGGCGATATCAAAGCCAACACCCCAGCTTATTTAAAGCATGGTATTTACGTGCTTGCAATTAAACGCAACGATGAAACCCAAACGTTGAGTGATGACACTATTTTACATCAAGGGGACGTCATCACCGTTTATGGGACTAAAAGTGATCTTGATCGTTTAGTCAAAGAAGCAGGCACAGCACTGCCAGAAAGCTTAAAGACCGATTGGATTTTCCACGGCGCAGGCTTGGTCGTCGGTTTATTGATCGGCTTGTTTGTGGTACGTATCGGTGATGTTCCTCTGACACTCGGTGCAGGTGGTGGTGCATTACTGTCAGGTCTTCTGTTTGGTTGGTTACGCAGCCGTAATCAAGTCCATGGCAACATGCCTTTAGCCGCCTCCCAACTGCTTAAAGATTTAGGTCTTGCAGGATTCGTTGCTGCGGTTGGTTTGCAATCTGGTTTACAAGCCATTCAAACGATTAAAGACAGTGGTCTATCCCTATTTATGATTGGTGTCGTGGTCACACTGATACCACTAATTCTGTCCATGCTTTTCGCACGTTATGTACTGCGTTATGACAACGTTGCCGTTATGGCAGGTGCCTTATCTGGTTCCCGTAGCGCCAACCCTGCCTTTGGTGCAATTTTAGATAAGGCCGGAAATTCGATTCCAACCGTGCCTTTCGCAATTACTTATGCCTTGGCAAATGTATTCTTAACCTTACTTGGTCCACTGATTGTTGGCCTTGCTTAACATCCATATTCAAAATTTTATTGCCGTCACTATAATTAAGGAGACTTCCCATGGGGAACGTTGATTACTCTAAATACTCAAAACTTAGCCCATTCGAACTAAAAGACAATTTAATTGAGCTTGCTCAAAGCAAAACAGACAGGATGATGCTCAATGCAGGGCGCGGAAATCCGAACTTTTTAGCCACGGTTCCACGTCGAGCATTCTTCCAATTGGGGCTGTTTTCAACAACAGAATCAGAGTTCTCTTTCTCTTACATGCCAGAAGGCCTAGGGGGCTTCCCTCGCCCTGTCGGTCTGCAATCACGTTTCGATAACTTCATTATGCACAATCGGGATAAACCTGGCGTGGTATTTCTAGGTAAAGCCATTTCCTATGTCAGAGATCAGCTTGGTTTAGATCCAGATGCTTTTTTACTGGAGATGGTCGAGGGAATTTTAGGCTGTAACTACCCCGTTCCAGACCGCATGCTACGCATTAGCGAATCGATTATCAAAGAATATATCCTGCGTGAAATGGGCGTCCAAGGGATGCCTAAAGAAGGTTTAGACTTGTTTGCGGTCGAAGGTGGAACGGCAGCAATGGCCTATATTTTTAACTCTTTAAAAGAGAATAAAATTATTGCCAATGGCGATCGTATCGCGATTGGTGCACCCATTTTCACACCGTATTTGGAAATTCCTAAACTGAATGACTATCAGCTTGAAGAAGTCCTGATCGAAGCTGATCCGAAGCTTGACTGGCAATATCCAGAATCTGAATTACGGAAATTGGAAGACCCATCGATTAAAGCCTTCTTCTTGGTGAATCCAAGTAACCCACCTTCGGTAAAACTCAGCGATGAAGGCTTGGCAATTTTGGCTGATATCGTTAAAAAACGACCTGACCTGATTATTCTGACCGATGATGTGTACGGTACTTTTGCGGATAATTTCAAATCACTGTTTGCAATCTGCCCAGACAATACCATCTTGGTCTATTCATTCTCGAAATATTTTGGGGCTACAGGTTGGAGACTCGGGGTGATTGCCCTCTCCAACAATAATATTCTAGATCAAAAGCTGGCGGCACTCTCTAAAAAAGACAAGAAGGAATTGGAAGAACGTTATTCTTCATTAACCACCGATCCAGCCAAGATTAAATTCATTGATCGTCTGGTCGCGGATAGCCGTAATGTGGCACTAAATCACACGGCTGGTCTTTCTACACCACAACAAGTGCAAATGGTACTGTTTGCCCTGTTCAATATGATGGATTCGCAACAGAACTATAAGAAGGCGGTTAAATCTGTGGTACGTGAGCGTGATGCTGCACTGTACCGACAGTTAGGGGTTGAAGTTCCTGCTGATCCAAACTCAGTCGATTACTATACCTTGGTCAACTTGGAAAATACTTCTCGAACACTGTATGGGGATGATTTTGCCGATTGGGTGATGAAAAACAAGAACCCAACCGAACTCCTATTCCGTGTAGCGGATGAAACAGGCGTAGTGCTCTTACCAGGTTCAGGCTTTGGGGTACAGCACCCTTCTGCCCGTGCTTCATTGGCCAACCTGAATGAATACCAATATGCCGCAATTGGAGATTCCTTAAGACGCTTTGCCGAGGAATCCTATCAGGAATATCTAAAAACCAAGAAAGGGAAAAAATAAATCTGAATCAATGTTTGATATCAATAAAAAAGCAGCTTAGGCTGCTTTTTTATTATGTGAAAATCAACGCTTAATATTAAAGATCGAGTACCAATTTTCTACCTTTGGCACGCGATACACAAATCATCATCGACTGCTGTGATGCTTTTTCATCATCACTGAGATATTGGTCAAAATGCTCTGCTTCACCTTCCAGAATTGTGGTTTCACAAGTACCACATACGCCTTCACGACATAAACATTCCACATCAATATTAAGCAGTTCAATCGCTTGTAAAATGGTTTGATTGCCTTGAACCTCAACTTGCAGATTGGATTTTGCCAACACCACCGTAAATGCCTCACCCTCTTCAGGTACAGTTGAAGCAAACTGTTCCCAGTGAATATATTCATCGCGGTAACGATGGTAATTACAACGATCAATCACTGCATCAATCATTGGCTTAGGCCCACATACATAGACATGCGTGCCTTTCGGTTGAGCTCCAATCAGTTGGTCCAGATCCAGACATTTTCCATCTGAGTCAATATAGCTAAAGATATGTTCGCCATGTTTTTGTTTGAGTTCTTCCAACAGTGCTGCATGCTCTGGCGAACGATAGGCATAATGCAATTCATAGTCTGCACCACGTGCAGCCAACTCATCCATTTGCGGCACAAACGGGGTGATGCCGATACCACCCGCAATCAGAATATGTTTCTCGCCATCTGCCGCCAATGGAAACAAATTCTTCGGTTCAGAAATCAGAATCTCACAGCCTTCATTGCACTGATCATGCATAAAGACTGAACCACCTTTACCTTCAATATCTTTACGGACACACACTTGGTACGTCGATAGATCTTGAGCACAGCTCATCAGTGAATAGGCATTGGATAGCTGATCATTCATTTTCACAATGATATGACTGCCACCATTAAATTGAGGGAAATTTTGTCCGTCCTGACGTTTAAATGTAAATCGTTTGATCAGTGGAGTCAGTTGCTCTACGCGTGTGACCACTGATGCAAACATTTCATAATGACTAGCCATGTCTAAATCCTCTTTACCACATGCTGCTCATCTCAGCATTTTCTAATTTTAAGCGCATATTGTGGATTGGGCTGTCCTCGAAAACAGCCCAATCCACAGTGTCCCTAGATTCCTAAACACATATATTTAATGGTCATGAACTCTTCTAAACCGTATTTAGAACCTTCACGCCCCACACCCGATTGTTTCACACCACCAAATGGCACCACTTCATTGGAAATAGCGGTTGAGTTCATCCCGACCATGCCATATTCCAACTGTTCAGCGACACGCCAAATCCGTGAAATGTTTTCGCTATACACATAAGCGGCTAAACCAAAAATGGTATCGTTAGCTTGTGCCACCACATCCGCTTCCTCGGTAAAACGGATTAATGGCGCAACGGGTCCAAAAATTTCTTCCTGAACAATGTCCATATCAGGCGATACATCTGTCAAAACCGTTGGTTCAAAAAAGGTCTGACCCAGTGAGTGCTGTTGACCACCACACGCCACTTGGGCACCCTTGCCACAAGCATCATCAATCAACTGTTTTGCTTTCAAAACCGCTTTGTCATTGATTAACGGCCCGATCTGTACATTCGGTTCTAAACCATTGCCGATTTTGAATTTCTGTACTTCTTGCACAAATTTCTCGGTAAAGGCCTGATAAACCTTGTCATGTACATAGATTCGATTGGCGCAAACACAGGTTTGCCCTGCATTACGGAACTTGGCAAAGATTGCGCCTTGTACCGCTTTATCCAGATCGGCATCATCAAAAACAATGAGTGGTGCATTACCACCCAGTTCTAGAGCCAACTTTTTAATGGTGCCTGAACATTGCTGCATCAATAAACGACCAACAGGTGTAGAACCGGTAAAGGTCAGTTTTTTAACTTTTTCATGACTGGTAAATACTGAACCAATGTCTTGCGATTTACCTGTCACCACATTAATGACGCCCGCTGGGATGCCAGCCATTTCAGCCAGCTTGGCAATCGCAAGTGCACAATATGGGGTTTCATTAGCAGGTTTGATCACGATGGTGCAGCCCGCAGCCAACGCAGGTGCTGCTTTACGGGTAATCATGGCAATCGGGAAGTTCCACGGCGTAATTGCTGCAACTACACCCACAGGTTCTTTGGTGATAATAAAACGCTGCTGGCTATTGGTGGTTGGAATCACATCGCCATACACACGTTTGCCTTCTTCAGCAAACCATTGAATAAATGAAGCTGCATATTTCACTTCACCCAAAGCTTCGGCTAAGGGTTTACCCTGCTCAATGGTCATGATCCGTGCCAGCTCATCAGCATGACTCAAAACCAGTTGATACCACGCCAATAACAGGTCTGCACGTTTTTGTGCGGTTAATCCTTTCCACGCTGCTAAAGCCTGATACGCCACTTCGACTGCTTCGGTGGCTTCTGCTGCACCCATATTCGGAATGACACCAATTTCCTCACCTGTCGCAGGGTTGGTGACAGGAATGGTGATATCGGACTGTGCACTCACCCATTGACCATTGATCAATCCGTGTTGTTGAAATAACGGACTTGCTTGCAAACTTGACATGTCATGTTCCTATCGATTGAAGCGAAGTGTGACCTTATCGTTTGCCACACTTCCCTTATCTAATACCTGAGACAAAATTATTGATGGTGTTGCGCAACAAGATTCTGGAAATAAGCGATACCATGTTCACTGATTCCCGAACGTTGCTTGTCGGTCATGATACGCCCTTGACCACGATAACCCCGTGATTTTAAACCACGTTGTACACTTTCAACCAGCTCGAGGTCTTCAGGGCGGAAGACATTGCGATACCATTCAATTAGGTCTTTCTGATCTTGGGTCAATTCTTCATTGGTGAAGAAAATGTCATAGTGCTGTAAAGTGGTTTCCGCATCCATTGGGAACTCATAGATCACGGTCATGAAATTTGCACCCGGTGGTACGTTAAACATGGTGCAAGGCCAAGTCCAGAAACCACTAAAGGTCGGATCTTTTACAGATGGATCAAGCTTGAATGACTTCTCTGAAGAACGTGCATAACCATATTGCAGCGTCCAATTTTGATGCGTGGTATGCCAATATTTATCCACCTGAACAGAATCAGCAAAACCAGGATGCGCTGGGCCACAGTGATAACATTCTAAATAGTTATCCACGATCACTTTCCAGTTGGCAGGTGTTTCCGTGACGAAACGTGCAGCCAGTTTCAAGTCTTTTATTACCGCACAAGCTTCATTCAGTTTTTGTGCAAATTCAGGCAACTGATCTTCAACACAAGTGGCATTTTCATCCATATTGATAAAGACAAAACCGCCATATTCTTCAACTTTTAATGGCACCATGCTGGAGTTTTGCTTGTCAAAAGACTCAACATGATCACAGTTACGTGCCAGTGCCAAACTACCATCCAGCTTGAATGTCCATGCATGATACGGACAGGTAATCACGTTTTTGGCTTTACCACTGCCGCTTAACAGCTCATGACCACGATGCGGACAGACATTATAGAATGCACGCAATACGCTGTCTTTACCGCGAATTACGATGATATTTTCACCAATCACCTTACGGGTAATATAGTCATTGGCTTGGGCAACTTCACTGCCATGTGCTACGCAAATCCAGCTTTTCGCAAAAATTTCTTCTTTTTCGCGCTCAAACACCTGAGATGAGGTATAGAACACTTTTGGAAACGTCCATGCCACATCTGGGTTTGAACAGAAATCTTCTGGTAATTTTTCAACTGCATTCATGGTTTTACTCCATTAAACTGTTTTGTCCTAACGACCGTTTTATCAAAATTGGCTGATGTTCAAATCACTTGAACATTTGCTTTAACGAATTCAGCATGTGCTGATATAAATCCTGTACTACAGGACAGTCCCGTACTAAACGTAAACTGCCATGCAGTAATCCTTTGCCGAGATAAAACTCAGCTGCAACATTGGCTTGCTTTAACTTGTCCACAAAAATACGTCCGTCATCACACAGCGGATCATATTCCGCCACCGCAACAAAGCTGTGTGGCATATCACTGAAATCTTCTGCCAAAAGTGGTGCTAAACGTGTGTCCTGCCAATCGCTTGCATTCGGTGCATATTCGTTTAAGTAATAATGCATTTCCTCGAGTGTCAGTAACGGTGCATCTGCATGCTGCTGGCAAGATGCGGTATCAAAACTGCTGCCCAAACATGGATAGATCAAAGCCAAACCACATGCCTGCACGCCTGTATGTTGTAACTGAACCGCCAATGCCGCAGCTAAATTGCCTCCTGCACTGTCGCCAGCTAATACAATCTGCGTTGAATCAATGTCCCAGTCTGCTCCATGCGCGCGGAGCCAGTGATAGACCATTTCACAGTCTTGATAAGCGGCTGGAAAATGATGTTCTGGCACCAAACGATAATCGACACTCAGTACCGCAACATTCAGATCACGACATAAATAGCGGGTGATAAATTCATGTGAGTCCAAATTCCCCACCATCCAGCCGCCACCATGCAGATACAACACACAAGGCCAACCTTCCTCTGGTACTTGGCCCAATGGTGAATACAACCGAACATTGACTGGATGAGTCGCATGCGTAATGGTTTTATCTTCAATATTCACCGTGCCATCGCGTGGCAAGGTGTAATGCAGGCACATCGCATCATAGGCTGCACGAATTGAATCAATATCGTTATCCGCTGCTGAATAAATGCTGCTCCAATACACCAGACTTTGCATTTCTTCGCTTAACTCATAGCGCATGTTCGGCTGTGCTGTCATAACAATTCCTTTTGACTGCTTTTATGTGCCAGTGCGGTTGCCGCAATATCAATCTGCATCTGTTGATTTGGGTCAGTATGCTCAAGCGCTTCCAAGTCACTAAAACTGCTCTGTTCAATCAAATGCGATGGCACTTTGGAATAATCCTCAATCAACCATTTCACCAAGCCATAGGTCTGTACCAGAATAATCACAATAAACGGTAAGGCAGTCACAATGGTGGCAGTTTTCATGGTGTCTAAAGGTGCCTTAGAGAAAATCATCGCAATCGGTACCAGGGTTAACATCAGACACCAAAACAAGCGCGCATTCGGAGATGGATCTTGCCCTTCACTTAAACCACGGGTACAGGTTGCAGAAACCGCATATCCCACCGCATCCATATGTGCTGCAAGGAAAATCACCATAATGCCAAGGAACAACCACATCATCAGCTTGCCTGCTGGCAATAAGCCCAACAGTTGACCAATTGCCACTTCACCACCTTGCTGGCTCAAGATTTGTGGAACATTGACTATGCCGTGAATAAAGCTGTGAACGCTGTAATTTTCAAATACCCCAAAGATGAACCATAAACCAACACTACCACCGATGACCATGGCAAGAATCACTTCTTTAATGGTGCGTCCTTTGGAGACACGAGTTACAAATAACGCCACACCTGGTGCATAAGAAATCCACCATAACCAGTAGAACACGGTCCATTCACGGGTGAACTTTCCATCTCCCATCGGATCGGTAAACAGACTCATATCGACAAAGTTAGTCGCCATCAGGCCAAAACTCATCAATGAATTATTCATAATGAATTGGGTTGGTCCAAAGCACAGCACATAGATCGCAAACAGCACCACGCCCAAACACACCATATGACTCAAACGTTGCATGCCTTTATCCATACCGACATAAGAGCTCAGTGCGAATAGGATGGATACCGCTAAAATAATGATGACTTTGGTCATGAAGGTATTCGGAATACCCGTCAGCTGCGACAGAATGTTGGTAAAGGTGACCGCAGTCAAAACCAGTGAAATGGTTAAAGCACCAAACATACACAGCAAGAACATCAGGTCGACCACACGTCCAACGGGTCCTGTCGCTTTAAAGCCAGTGACGGCTTCTACCATTGAGGCTAAGCTCAGCCCTTTATTCTTTCTGACATGATAGCTATAGCACAGTGAAATCGATGCCAAAGCATAGATCGACCATGCACTTAAACCTGAGTGAAAGAAAGAATAAGCCACGCTGTATTTAAGGGCTTCCGCCGATTCAGGGACTAAATTCAACCCCGGAGTTTGGTAGTAATAGGCCCAGTCTAGAAATCCCCAGTACAAGGTAGATGATCCAATCCCCGACAAAATGAACATGAAAATCCATGACATAGTGCTGTATTGAGGCTTACCTTCACCAAGCTTGATTTTGCCGTATTTACTAAAGGCCAAACCGAAGGTAAAAATAATTGATAAAAAAGCAAATAACAGGACTGGCGTGGTAAACACCGACGTGGTCCACTGCATCCATTTTGCAGCCAGTTGTATTGATTCAGATGAGTAGATTGCCAACCCAGCCACCGATGTAAATACAACGGCAAGACTGGTGATCGCAAGCGTCTTATCTGTATAAGGCTTTGTAATTTGATTATCCATATCTATTCAATCCATCTCGGATAGTGACTATTCCCTAAGAGGTACTTACTCCATCGCGAATAAATCCATTTTTTGCTCAGTCACGCAGGATGCAATCGCATCTCCCACTTCATAGGTCTTAGCAGTTCCACCGACATCAGGCGTTTTAGGGCCATGCACCAACACATGCTCAATCGCTTGCATGATTTCCTGCCCTGCCTGAATGACTTGTTCATCTCCATCTGCCAAGAAATCCAGCATCATGGCACCTGACCAAATCGCTGCAATCGGATTGGCAATTTGCTGTCCGTAAATATCGGGTGCTGAACCATGCACAGGTTCAAACAATGACGGGAACTTACGTTCAGGGTTGAGGTTGGCCGAAGCAGCCAAACCAATGGTGCCTGTACATGCAGGGCCTAAATCAGACAAGATGTCACCAAATAAATTCGATGCCACCACCACATCAAAACGCTCAGGCTGAAGAACAAAACGTGCCGCTAAAATATCGACATGCTGTTTATCTGCCTTGATCTGTGGATAGTGTTTTGCCATTTCATCGACACGTTCATCCCAGTACGGCATGCTGACTGCAATACCATTGGATTTAGTTGCAGCCGTGATTTTTTTAGCCTCACGCTGATCGGCAAATTCAAAGGCATATTTTAAGATGCGATCGACACCATGACGAGTAAACACTGCTTCCTGCAAGACAAACTCACGGTCAGTGCCTTCAAAGGCTTTACCACCAATCGCAGAATACTCACCTTCACTGTTTTCACGCACCACATAAAAATCGATATCACCCGGTTGTTTGCCTGCCAGTGGGCATTTCACCCCAGGCATTAACCGAACAGGGCGTAAATTCACATACTGATCAAAACGACGTCGGAACTGGAGTAATGATCCCCACAGTGAAATGTGATCAGGCACCTTTTCAGGCCAACCCACTGCACCAAAGAAAATTGCATCATATTGCTGCAAGACTTCAAACCAGTTTTCTGGCATCATTTTGCCGTGTTCAAGGTAGTAATCACAGCTGGCCCAATCGAAGCTATCCATTTGAAGTTGAATGCCATATTTGTCTGCTGCTGCCTTTACAACCTTAATCCCTTCTGGTAGAACTTCTAAACCAATCCCATCACCCGCAATCGTGGCAACTTTATACTTTTTTGCCATAACGCTCCCTTACACCTTTGGTTAATATCCTTAGCTGTAAACATGCTGTTTTCGGCAACAATGATCAATAAGAAAACTATCACCCCAATGGACACGGATCGTGAATAATCTACCTAACCTATCGGATTTAAAGGTTTTTTGCACAGTCGCCAAACGCAAGAGTTTTGTCGATTCAGCTGAGGAGCTGGGTGCTTCACCTGCATTTATCAGTAAACGTATCAATATTTTAGAAACCAATCTGAACTGTAAACTGTTCCATCGCAGTACCCGCCATGTCAGTTTGACCGAAGATGGCAAACTGATTCTGGATCGAGTCTCCAATATTCTGGATGAATTTGATGAAATCAGTGAGCTGGTCAATAACCCCTTAAGCACGCCCACAGGTCATCTCGACATTGTCAGTAGCTTCGGTTTTGGCCGTAAACATGTTGCGCCAATTCTGTCTAAATTGATGACCATGTACCCAAAACTGGAAATTCAGTTTGATACCATCGACAACACCAAAGACCTGATTCAACACAGTATTGATTTGGATATCCGCATTGGTAATGAAATTGCCCCGAATATGATTGCCAAAAAACTGCTGTCTAATTTCAGGATTTTCTGTGCTGCACCTAGCTATTTGTTACAACAAGGCATGCCTGAAAGTCTGGAAGATTTACGCAACCACGATTGCCTGACCATTAGTGAACGTGACCAATCCTCGGTATTATGGAAATTACGTCATCCTTCGGAAGATCGGTCGGTACACGTCACACCACGCTTCATTTCCAATAATGGCGAAATTATTCATCAATTGGCGATTGAAGGGCGTGGCATTATCTTACGTTCGATTTGGGATGTGGCAGATGAATTGATTAGCGGTCAGTTACAGCATATTTTGCATGAATACTGGCAAGACGCCGATGTATGGGCGGTCTATCCTTCACGTTTAAAAAGCTCATCTAAATTACAGACTTGTATCCTGTTTATTCAAAATGAACTAATCAACCGTTTACAGCACATCCAGAACCTAAACCGTGGTCAGTTGATACAACCGATTGAACCGATCAATCCAAATACTGAGAAAGTATTTCTATAATCGCGCTAAGCTGCCTGCTTCCTTTTTTCAACCACATCATGCACATTAGCAAGATCATGAATTAACAGGCAGCTTATGAGCACGGCAATATTTGGCCTTATTTTACTTGCAGCGACATGTCATGCCACATGGAATGCCATTGTAAAAGCGGGGACAAATAAGTTTTTAACCACGGTACTGGTCACTGCATCCGCTGCCGTTTTAGCTGCGATATTGTTGCCCTTTTTCCCGATGCCACATCGCGAGAGTTGGCCTTATATTCTGGCTTCAACGGCAATACAAATTCTGTATTTTGGCATGGTGGCAAAAATCTATCGCGTTGCCGATATGGGCCTGACCTATCCCTTAATGCGTGGTACAGCACCAATGATTGTGGCCGTTTTAGGTACCTTGTTACTGCACGAACAATTACAATTCAATGCATGGCTAGGCATCATCACCATTTCCGTCGGCATTTTATCGATGATTCTGGCTGCATCCAAAACGGGACGCAAAGGCATTGGCCTGGCCTTACTCAATGCCGTGCTGATTGCAGGTTATACCTTGCTGGATGGGCATGGTGTTCGTCTTGCAGGATCGGCAATTGCCTATATTTTATGGAGTTTCGTGCTTTCAGGACTGATCTTTTTTATCTTTGCCCTGAAAATGCAATATCATCAGATGGGTGCATATTTTCGACATAATTGGCACTTAGGTTTAATCGGTGGAATCGGTTCTTTTTTCTCTTATGGTTTGGCACTGTGGGCGATGACGCTTGCACCCGTTGCCGTTGTGGCCGCATTACGTGAAACCTCGATTTTATTTGCTACGCTGATTTCAATTTTTATTCTAAAAGAACGCATCAATGCAGTACGGATTATCTCCTCGTGTATTATTTTAATCGGGGCACTGATCTTAAGAACTGCCTAAAGGAAAAAGCCAGTCTATCGTAAACAGACTGGCTCATTTTAAACGCTGAGTTTAGAAATAATAACCCAACGATAAATAGAACAATTTATTCCATTGATTGCTGTCACCTTGCGCCAGACCATCTGCACCACTGCCCGTCATTGGGTCATTGCGACTCCAGATATATTCGCCCTGTATACCGACTTTTTTATAGTTAAAATATAAGCCTGCAATTAGGCGATCAGAATCCTTGTATCCCGACTCGTCTTTATAAAAACGGCTATATGACACATAAGGTTTAATATTTTCTAACTGATGAAATGGCTTGGCAAAGGTATAGTTGATTTCATTGGCCATGTATTTGCCTTTGTTGGCGACCTGATAAGGATAGTCAAATGCGCCAATGGTTGAACTTTTTGGCAAAAGATCATCTGCATTTTTAATATCCTGCTCTCCTGCCAAGAACAACCATTGCCATGCCTGATAATTGGTGGTGCTAAAAATGTTCCATGTACTACGATGCCCATCTTTATTGGTTCGATGATTTTCCAGTTCTGAATACCAATATGACCCACCAATTTCAGTCGAGAAATTCTGCGATTGATCTAGCTCAAACTTTCGAGATAAGCGCGTCACCCACATGTTCTTTTCATCAATATCGGTACCTTGAGTCAAATCGTCTGCCCGCACAAAGTTACCGCTATAACGACTGGAATCATTGGAGGTACCTTTGTAGTTGCCTCCATCAGTCGGGTAAAAACCGAGAATGAAGTTATACAGATTATCCTTAAACTGGTATTTCACCCCAAGGTTTTGAATGTCTTCCAGCCCAACGGTATTCAGCAAAGTTTCATAATAACTATTGCCCCAGAGTCGTCCAAAGCCGAAATCAACCGATTGTAAACCGACTGTCAACCGTTGCTGATCCGAGAATTTATAGCCTGCCCAAGCATCTTTTAAAAATAGTGCATCACATAAACGATCGTACTGGTAGCAACGCACATCCATCGATGCAATCCAGTCTGGGTTTTCATAACTGAGTACCGCTTTGATATCAGCCAGTCGCCAGTCATCGTTCTTAGAGCCTTCATTGGCTTCGACAATATAGTCTTTATGGATATAGCGGGTACGGATTGCGCCTGTCAATTTCAGTTCACCCGATTGTGTTTTCGGGTCCCCGATACTGAAATCGGCTGCCCAGACTGGCGTATTTGCCAAGACACCCATTGAACTCAAGAGAAGCAGTGCTTTTTTCATTGTTGTACGTCCTTGTTTAACCTCATATGAAAATGAAGAAATTCATGCAGACAAACAACAGTTAAACTATAAAGTCGGTCTTTACGGAGTGTGTTTAATAAACACTCATTAGCTACAAATCATTGCCTGTTTAGGTTGATACCTGCTCGCTTATATGACTCCGCCCCCTACTTATTTAATCTTTAATAGTCGCTTTAAAATAATCCTCTTTCGGCATATCAATCACTTCTACACAAAGCTGAATCGGATAGCTGAGCTCAGACTGGATATAGCTTTTTTGCTCCAATCGCTGCAACAATGCCGTACCAACGGCTTGTTTTTGCTCCTGCGTCCTGCCACTCAATAAATACAGTTTTAAATGAATATAGGCTTCTTCTGTTTCATTCAAACCAATTAAAAATACCTCATCCTTAAATGCACGAGATTTAATATCATGTGCGACAAATAATTCCGTTTCAACTAACGCGATATTCGCATCCTTTAATAATTGATGTGGGTCTAACCCAGTTAAATTAGCCGAATAGTTTGCAATTAAATGCGGCATTTTTATGATTCCTATTCTATAAATAATAATGCTAAACGGACTTGATCATAGGCCATTCGCGGACTGGTGGCTTCCACGATGGGACGCAATTTAATCGAACCGTCATCAGTAAAATGTTCAGGATTTTTACGTTTATGCAAACGCTTATAAATTTTCCGCACTTCTTCAATCACTTCATCACCCGGACTGGCGACCGAAATATCCAAACCCTGCTCTTTATGTAAACGCGCCAGATGATTGATGATCGTTGCAGGTGTTAAACCACGCTCATGTGCAATATCTTCAATTTCATAGCCTTCTTCAAATAAAGTACGGGTTTCATCCAAGGTCGCTGCGGCATAATTCTGTTTTGCACCTTTGGCGATTTTCTTTTCATTACGGGCGATTTCAGTGGCATTCAGTGTGCCACCACAATGCCGAATAAAGGCATTATGCTGTGTGCTTAAATCAATATTTTCAAAGTTGGCTTCCGCTTCAGTGGACAACTCCTGAAAACGGCGATCTGCTTTGATTGCTAGACTATCCAGTTCAAGCGCCTGATCATTAAAACCAAGTAGCTTGAGCCCTGTCAGTGATTTTAAACGTGATAAAGCCACATAACCCTGACCTTTCTCAAAAGTATGGCTAAGATTAATCTCAGCTGCCTCCAAGGTCATACCTTGGCTTTTATGAATGGTAATTGCCCATGCCAAACGTAACGGAATTTGTTGGAAACTGGCAATCGCCTTACCCGCTTCATTTTCAATCGACCACGTTTCAGGTTCGACTAAAAATGTTGTGCCATCAGTCAACTTCACTTTAGGCAGAATGCCCTGCTTATCATCTTCTTCAAAGCCAATGACTTCACCCAAACTGCCATTGATATAGCCCATATCAAAGTTGTTTTTAACAAACATGACTTTGGCATTTTTTTTCAAGGTCAGTTCTTCAGGCGCTCGCACCGAAGATTTTAAGGTTTCCATCAGCTTTTCATTGCCATCAACCACTGCATTGAATTGATGGCTTTCATTATCAATTTCATTCAGATGCTGATAATTAATATTATCGACATCCATATTGTGCGTATATAAACGGGTAAAGGTCTCACCAATATCGTGCTGACGCGATTGTTGTAATGCAGTGAGATGATTCGTCTGAATATTCTGTGCACGGATTGCATTGAGAATCTGATTGAGGATTTCATCATCCTGACGATGCTGTTCTGTCAAATAACAGACACGGAATTTAGCTTCGACCCAAGCCTCTGACATAAAACAAAATTTATCACGGTTGCTTTCATCTTTTTTACCAACTGGTGGTAACTGGAAGAAATCTCCCGCAACAATGACTTGAATGCCGCCAAAGGCTTCATCACTTTCTTTAAAGTATTTCAATACCTGATTAACCAAATTCAATTGCTTGGCATGCAGCATTGAAATTTCATCAATAATCAAGACTTGGGCATTTTCTAAATGCTCTTTTAAATATTTACGCTCTTTCATCCGTTTCAGATCATCATCACTTAGGCGGTCTTTAATCCCGATCCCGGCCCAAGTATGGATGGTCATGCCATTCATATGCGTCGCCGCAATCCCTGTGGATGCAGTGATCGCCACAGGCACTTTACGTGCTTTGAGATAATGAATGTACTGATTAAGCGTATAGGTTTTTCCTGCACCTGCTGAGCCCGTTAAAAAAACATTTTCCCCAGCCTTGAGTAACTTGAGTGCAGTCTCTTGTTTCATAATTTCTTCAGTCAAAAACAACAACGCATAGCTTAACGATTTTTTGTCAAAAATAAAAACGCAAATCCAAATTGCGAACGCTAGGTGTCGTATAATTACATTGACATCCGAAGGTTTTCATTTAATGTGTTTGTTAATGAATTCAGACTTGATCTATAAAAATGACTACTTCAAATCTTTATGAATATCAAACAGATATACTTGGTGAAGATTATCAACAACTAACGTTAAATTTCGCTGATGATTATGATGGAAAAGTTGTTGCAACTTTAGTTCGCAAGAAGGCCGTTGAAGCGACTAGAAAAGCAGTTTTATATATTCATGGTTTTGCAGACTATTTTTTTCAAAAAGAAATGGCTGAACAATTTAATCAGCATGGTTACGATTTTTACGCACTTGACCTTAGAAAATATGGTCGTTCAAAACTCCCTCATCAAAAACTCTACTACGTTTTAGATTTACGCGAATATGATGCTGAAATCAGTAAAGCACTCGAAATCATCGGTCAAGAAAATCACAATCAGGTTGTATTAGCAGGACATTCTACAGGCGGTTTAATTGCAACTTTATATGCTGCACATTATCCTGACCATCGTTTAATTAAAGCGGTCTGGAACAACAGTCCATTTTATGATTTCTATAAAAGTGTCATTGAGAAAAAAGTCGGAATTCCCTTACTCAGTGAAGTGGGTAAACGCTTGCCCAATGCTAAATTCCCAAGTGGCTTAAATCCATGGTACACCCCTAGCTTGCATAAAGATTTTTACGGCGAATGGGATTTCAATCTGGATTGGAAACCAAAAACCATGCCTTTTGTACACCTCTGTTTTGTCACAGCGATTCACGAAGCACAAAAAGAAATCCATCAAGGTGTGACCTTAAATGTGCCTACCTTAATCATGCATTCACATCAATCCAAATTCCCTAAAAAATGGGGCATTGATGCCCAACAGAGTGATGTGATTCTGGATGTCAATGATATGACTCAGAATGCAAAAAAAATGAAAGGTGATGTACAAACCCTATCTATTCAAAACGGTTTGCATGACCTTGTGCTGTCTGCACCACCTGTACGCGAGCAGGTTTATCAACAACTTTTTGCATGGCTATCTGAAAAAAACAAATAACCCAGATAACTTTACTATGACTATCCCAATGCTCAGTTGTCTTAGTACTTACTGAGCATATTTTTATGCAGAATGAGATTCATTGGGCAGAGCAAATGCCCAGTCAATTGTCCAGATTATTAATACATTTAAGAGAATCTCAGAAAGCTTTCCAACAATATTCAATATCCAGCCAGTCCCCATCAAGATCGATGGGAAACTCTAAAACAATTTACTGATGCTCGTATTGCCATTAGAAGCTGCCTTACTTTGGGCAATGAAATAGCTGAATTTTTTTAGACCCATATGTTGCTTATGCCAATCGCTGGACATTTTTATCTCAGTTCGCCTGACAGTACGAAACTCTACTACACATAGCAGTTGCCTAGATTCACAACCTAACTGTATTTCCAATATTTGTCCCACAAGATTAAGTATTCCAGTTGCCATACAACACTTATTGGCGTTAATGCATAACTCCAAATGATTGGGGCTTTCTGGTATCGATTTGAAGGATGAACATCTGCATCAAACCCTCGAAGAAAGCCAACAGCCTGAATTATTTTTTTAAAAAACATATGAACAGAGAAGTACTTTTCTCTGTTCTATTCAAGTTTGAAGCGCAAGACAGCAGACGGATAAATGATTTAAGATAGCTACAGTTTTTCTATGGATTGATATTCAGCCATGACCCTCGCTGCTCACATGAAAACCGTTTATGCCATTCAACATCTCGCTTTTGAAGATTTAGGTTCATTAGAAGATATTTTTTATCAATTAGGTTTTCGCGTCCGTTATTTTGAAGCGGGTGTTGATGATCTGAGCCCCGCTCTTCATTATGATGGCTTAACAGTGATTCTCGGTGGACCAATCGGTGTTTATGAAACCGAGGACTATCCGTTTTTAGAGGATGAAATTGCCGGGCTAAAACAGCGCTTAAAAGCCAATAAACCCACCATTGGAATTTGTTTGGGTGCACAGCTCATTGCACTCGCACTCGGTGCAAAAGTCTATGCTGGACACCAAAAAGAGATTGGTTGGAGCAAATTAGACATTAAAGTGGTTGAGACGAATCCCTTAGCAGCATTAGAAAACGTTGAAGTCTTGCACTGGCATGGCGATACCTTTGACTTACCTGAAAATAGCACGCTATTGGCAAGTTCAGCGATCTATCCAAACCAAGCTTTTTCTGTGGGAAATAATATCTTGGCCTTGCAGTTCCATCTTGAAATCGCTGAGCAAAGTTTTGAGAAATGGCTCATTGGGCATACCTGTGAAATACGCCATGCAGGTTTATCCATTCCTCAATTACGTCAAGATAATCAGGCTTATGCAGCACAGTTAGAGCAGCAGTGCCGACTGGTAATTCAAACTTTCTTAGACAATCTGAATGTTTAAAACCTCATTCTTTTTGAGTCTCAAGAAAAAAGCCCAATTTTTTAATTGGGCTTTTTTTCAGTCTAAATCCAATTCTCCAAACACGCAGTGAGGAGAATTTACTTCAACTTTACTTCTTGTCTGCTTTGAAGCTATCTTTTAAATCCAGAATACGGTTAAACACAGGCTTATCCGCCTTATGATCATATTGATCTGCAACAAAATAACCTTCACGTTCAAACTGGAAACGATCTTCTGGCTGCGCTTGTGCTAAAGCAGGCTCAATCACAGCTTGTACCACTTTCAAAGATTCAGGATTCAAATTTGCCAAGAAATCATCATCCGCATCTGGTGCAGCTTCCGTAAACAGACGATCGTAAATACGAACTTCCGCAGGTACACCTTTGCTTGCTGATACCCAATGAATTACACCTTTCACTTTACGCCCTTCTGGGTTTTTACCTAAAGTTTCAGGATCGATTGAACATTTAAGCTCAACCACTTCACCATTGGCATCTTTAATGACTTCATCACACTTGATCACATAAGCATGGCGTAAACGCACTTCACCTTCTGGAATCAAACGTTTAAAGCCTTTTGGTGCAACCTCTTCAAAATCCTTACGATCAATATAAATTTCACGTGTTAACGGAATAACGCGCTCACCCATATCAACATTTGGATGACGTGCATGAGTTAAATCTAATTCTTCAGGTAAATTGGTCAACGTTACTTTTAATGGGTTCAATACTGCCATACCACGCGCTGCGGCATTTTCCAAAGACTGACGAATACAGAACTCAAGCATTGCCACATCCACAATACCGTCAGTTTTTGATACACCAACACGTTTACAGAAATCACGTAGGCCTTCTGCAGTAAAGCCACGACGACGCATCCCCACAACTGTTGGCATACGTGGATCATCCCAGCCATGCACATGATTGCCTTCAACCAATTTACGTAATTTACGTTTAGACGTAATCGTATAATCAATGTTTAAACGTGAAGACTCATACTGACGCGGTACAGCTTGCGAATGCACCTTCTCCACAATCCAGTCATAGAATGGACGGTGATCTTGGAATTCTAAGGTACATAACGAGTGCGTAATACCTTCGATTGCATCTGATAATGGATGAGCATAGTCATACATTGGATACATTTTCCATTTATCACCTGTTTGGTGATGCTCTGAATGCAATACGCGATAAAGAATCGGATCACGCATATGCACGTTCGGGCTTGCCATATCAATTTTGGCACGAAGTACAGCACCGCCTTCCTGAATTTCACCATTACGCATTTGTTCAAAACGTGCCAAGTTCTCAGCAACGGTTGCATCACGGTATGGTGAATTTTTTCCAGGTTCAACGAAATTACCACGGTTCAGCTTGATTTCTTCTGGGGTTTGCAAATCAACATAAGCATCACCTTGTTCAATCAACTGAACAGCCCATGCATATAGTTGATCAAAATAACCAGAGGCGTAACGCGGCTCGCCATTCCAGTTAAAACCTAACCACTTCACATCGTTGGCAATACCATCAACATATTCTTGTTCTTCGGCATCTGGGTTGGTATCGTCAAAACGTAAATTACATAGACCATCAAATTCTTCAGCAATACCAAAGTTCAAACAAATTGCTTTGACATGACCAATATGCAGATAACCATTTGGCTCAGGTGGGAAACGTGTTACTACTTTTTGGGTACGCCCTTCTTTAAGATCATCAGTAATCACTTGACGAACAAAATCTAAGCCTGCCTGTTGTTCTTGCTGCGCGGCATCGACAGAGGCATGGGTATTCGGCGTCGGGGTCTTTGGCAGTTCAGAAACAACATCATTTGGCTTCATAGGGTGTAAATCACTTCTTACAGTTAAAAATGGGAAATAAAAACGCAATCTTTGCTTTTTCTGAAAGATTTTAACGTTTTTTACTTGCCTTGTAGTTTACAGTTTGCTTATGCTTCTCTCAACCAAAAACCCATGGTCAATTTGCCCATGTTTAGGAGATTAATGTAATGAGTTTTCCTCAAGTCGAATTAAACACCAACAAAGGTCGTATTGTTCTTGAGCTTAACGCTGAAAAAGCACCAAAAACGGTTGCAAATTTCTTAGAATATGTACGTGACGGTTTCTATGACGGCGTAATTTTCCACCGCGTGATTGATGGTTTTATGATCCAAGGCGGTGGCATGGACGAAAACTTCAAAGAAAAAGCAACTCGTGATTCAATCGAAAACGAAGCTGACAACGGCTTAAGCAACGATGAAGGCACAATTGCAATGGCGCGTACTCAAGCTCCGCACTCTGCATCTGCTCAATTCTTTATCAATGTTAAAAACAACTCTTTCTTAAACCACACTGGTAAAACAGCACAAGGCTGGGGTTATGCAGTATTTGGTAAAGTTGTTGAAGGTCTTGATATTGTAGAAGCAATCAAAGGCGTGCGTACTGGTAACCGTGGTTATCACGCAGACGTTCCTTTAGAGAACGTTGTCATCGAATCTGCTAAAATTATCTCTGAATAAGAATCTCCCCTAACCCCTCTTTTAAAAGAGGGGAAACTTCTCCCTTTGTAAAGGGAGGTTGGGAGGGATTATAAAATAGGATAAAAGTGTGACCTACCTGTTTATCTCAGATCTACATTTGTCACCTGATCACCCTCGACTCGTTCGAGGGTTTTTGGCTTTATTGAAACAATATCAAGATAAAAACACGCAACTCTATATTTTGGGTGATTGGTTTAATGCGTGGATTGGTGATGATTACACTGCTCCGTGGTTAGATGAAATTGTCAATGCTTTGCAAAAATTCACCGCAGCGAACAACCAAGTTTATTTCCAAGTGGGCAATCGTGACTTTGCCTTAGGTCAAAAATTCTTAAAGCAATTCGATGGGATTTTATTACCTGACGTTTATACCTTAAATATTCAGCAGCATACCTTCCGACTAGAACATGGCGATGCACTCTGTACTGATGATGTTGCCTACCAACGCTTCCGTAAAGTGATTCGAAATCCTGTGCTATTAGGGCTGATAAAAAGGACTCCTCTTAGTTTCAGACAGAAACTTGCCAATGGTTTCCGAAAAAAAAGTAGCGAAACCAAACAACTGAAAAGCTATGACATCATGGATGTGAATGCTCAAGCGGTAGAATCCGTAATCGAACACGTTGATTATTTAATTCACGGTCACACCCATCGTCCAGAAATTCACCATGTCCTTAATAAAAAACGTATTGTTTTAGGAGATTGGCGAGCAGATTCAGCTTGGATTTTAGAGCTGAATAAGCAAGAAAATTATCAATTAGATTTTAAACAGTGGTTCTATTGATCATTTTTTAATAGCCGTACTAATCTATTTCTTCATTTCTGAATATTTTTATAAAACATTTGTTTGCACTTCGCTAAACCTTCAGTCGTTTATCCCCTTGAGCTTTAGTCGCTCTGATAAAGCTCATATACGACTTAAATCTATATAGAAATCACATTTAGCTACTTTTCGTGAAATTTAGATCAAGTAAAATAAATTAAATTTTAAAATGAGTTAATGACGGATGGATACTTTAGCAACAGCAAAAACACGTTATGCCACAAAAGCTTATGATGCAGAGAAAAAAATTCCTCAAGCACAGTTTGAAAAACTACTCGAAATTTTACGTTTCAGCCCTTCTTCAGTAAATATTCAACCTTGGCACTTCTTGGTTGCAGAATCTGATCAAGCAAAGCAGCGTATTGCATCGGCATTGACAGGCAATTATGTTTATAACGCCGCTAAAGTTCTAAATTCTTCACACACCTTGGTATTTTGTACACGTACTGATATTTCTGCGGAATACCTAGAGCAATTATTACAGCAAGATGATGCCAGTGGTCGTTTTAAAGATGAAACTGCCAAACAAGGACAACGTGATACCCGTTCTGGTTATGTTGAGTTTTATCGTAATGAACTTAAAAATCTTCCTGCATGGATGGAAAACCAGACTTACCTAGCACTTGGACAACTGCTTTTTGCTGCGGGCCTAGAAGGAATCGATGCAACACCTATGGAAGGATTTGATAGAGAACTCATTAATAAAGAATTTGGATTAGCTGAAAAAGGCTTAAAAGCCTCTGTAATTGTTGCACTCGGTTATCGTAGTGACAGTGATTTCAATGCCAAACTGCCAAAATCAAGACTACCTGATGAAGTGGTTTTTACTCGTCTATAAGCGCATTTATTAAATGAACGCCCTAATAATAACCTATGACTTTATTATTAGGGCTTAGCATTACGCATTCATATTGATTTGAAATTGATTTAAAACAGTCTGGTCTAATTCTTCAAAGAAAACTTTCAGATCATCGACCTTAGTAAAATCTGCTTTAAACAGCATTGATGTTTGGACATCATCAATCCCACAATAGGCAAAAATACCTTCCACGATTTGTTTGTGAATCGCTTGTGTATAACCGTGCCGATCGTATCCAGATTGCATCCCTGCTGCGGTCCCAATCAGTTTGACTGGAATATTTTTTAAAATACCCGATAAATTCCCCTGTTCATCGTATTTGTAGGCCCAGTCCTGACTAAATACACGTTCAAACCACCCTTTTAAGACAGCAGGAACTGACCACCAATACACAGGAAAAATAAAATAAACCATATCTGCACGATCAAAACGCGCTTGTTCAAATTGAACATCGGCATCCAAAGCTTGGCGACCACGATAAGCTTCAATATCAGAAAGCGTCATCGCAGCTTGAAAACCTTCTTTATATAAATCGGCAATTTCTACTGAAATTCCCTTTTCCGTTAAATCATGAGAAATATGCTGTGCAATCTGATGAGAAAGTGATTGGGTATCTGGATGCGTTATGACAATCAAAGCGTGCTGAGGTTTATTTAAATTAGACATAGATTCATTCCGAATAGATGATTCTCACAAGTTACCAATAGTAACTTATGCTGTCAACTCAGTTTTTTGATGTCTGTATTTAGGATGCTGAATAATCTTGTAAAATAACTAAAAGTGAATTTTCCATCACATGCTGTGCAGTCAGTGCATCAATTTGATTTTTACTTGCTGCTGTCGATACCATTTCAATCAAGCCCATGATCGCGATCACGATCGCTTCACCCTCTTTTCCATCCAATTGAATAAATGGATGCATGCTATGTTTAAAAATTTCTGTGAATTTTTGCTGACATTGCTGAAAATAGTTTTGCAAGATATCACTACCAGACAAAGCAGCGATCACCAATCCAACCTCTGGACCAGTGGAAATAAAACAACTTAAATAAGCTTCACAAAAAATATGAATGGTTTGCTGTAAGGTTTTTGCTTCGGTGGCTAGAGACCGATTAAGTTCTGCAGTCTGTTTATCATCAAACTCCTGATAAATCGAAATCAGTAACCCTTCGCGGTCAATAAAATGTCGATATGCAATTGGCTTGGTAATACCAGCCTGCTCTGCTAAATATCCCAGAGTTAAGGCTTCTACACCCTGAGTTCGAATAATTGAACGGGCCACCTGCAACAATTGTTGTCTACGCTCTTCTTTACTTAGTCTCTTACCAGTCATAATTTTACTTCCATCAAATTTAACCAAATCGCTTTACATCATTGCTTTGGCTAAACACAGGACTGCAACCACACCACAAATCAATCCAATCCAGGTATAGGCTTTTAAGCGTTCTTTAAATAATACAACACCACTGAGAACACCAAGTACCACGACAAGAATATTCATACCAGCAAAAACAATGGCAGGCGTTTCTTTAAAAATCATATGTGCTTTGACATATAAGGCAATATTGGCAAAATTCAGTACACCTAAAAATAAGCCTGTAAAAATATTTTTAGGCTGCCAATTTGGTTGAGTAATTGCGATATAGCCAATGGATAAAATAAAAGCGGCAATAAACGTTAAATTCAGTGTGACTGCAAACTGTAAACCTAAACTACTACTATATTTCAGTAATATATCTACAGCAGCATAACCCGCCCATACGCTAAACAAAAACAAGGCTGATTTTAAATTCATGCCTTTACTTGCCTGCTCTGTGGCCTGTCCGATAATAATCGCTAAAATTGCAATGACACCCAGTACTACACCAATTAATTTTAATTGGCTAAATTGCTCCCCAAAAATAAAATAGGCAGCTAATAACGACAGTATGACTGCAAGCCGCTGAGCAATTTCCGTTTTCAGGATTCCTGCAAATTGTAAAGACTTCGCCAAGCATAAAAATATGCTAGGTAATAACACTGCTAAAATCAGAATTAACCACCAAGGGGTATGATTTAAAGAAATATGAGTAATATCGGTTTTAAACCAATAAAAACATAAAAGGCTTGCGCTCAAATAATTCCACGCAATCATTTGAAAAACATCAAATCCCTTTGCCTTCAAGTATTTCAGCAAAATCGAGACCAATACACTACAACATGCCGCAGCAACAATCATTTCCATAGTATTTATTCTAGCTTTCTAATAGACAAAAAAATGCCAGTCTAGCGTGAGACTGGCATTTTCTTAAAGATCATCAATCAATTAACGATTGTTTTCGTCTTCTTGACCATCTTCAAATTTAGTTTCGCTATCGAAGCCACCTTGATGACCGAAGCCACCTTGACCACCGAAGCCACCTTGACCACCGAAGCCACCTTGACCACCGAAGCCGCCACCTTGACCACCGAAGCCGCCACCTTGACCACCGAAGCCGCCTTGACCACCGAAGCCACCTTGACCACCGAAGCCACCGCCTTGACCACCGAAGCCACCAGCAGCGCCTTGACCACCGAAGCCACCAGTTGCGCCTTGCGCAGGGAAGCCACCAGCAGTACCTTGAGCACCAGCAGGACGTGGGTTACGTGCAGGAACAACTGTAGAAATCGCGTGTTTATAAACCATTTGACTTACAGTGTTTTTCAACAAAACAACATATTGGTCAAATGACTCAATATGACCCTGCAATTTGATACCGTTTACAAGGAAAATAGAAACTGGAATACGTTCTTTACGGAGAGAATTTAAGAACGGATCTTGTAAAGTTTGACCTTTAGACATTTTTAACTCCAAAAAATTTTTAAATCAGCGCAAAAAAACTATCTTTATTTTTCAACTAAAAATTATAAAAAGACAGCCTGCGAATTTTGCTTTATCCAAAGAAGTTTCGCAAGTCTTCTTTCGCCTGCTTTATCGTCACGTAAGTTTTAAAATCGTGTATTTCTTGCAAAGAACGTAACCATGTGTATTGACGTTTGGCTAATTGCCTAGTCGCAAAAAGGGCTTTGTTCTCCATTTCTACTTTATTTTTGAGACTTAAGTCACTTTTTAGTAAAAAATCTAAAGCTTGACGATAACCAACAGACCGCATAGACGGTAAATCATCATTTAAATCGTATTTTTTAATCAATTCCTCTACTTCATTCAAAAAACCAATATCCCACATTTTGCTCAATCTTTGCTCAATGCGTTGATGTAATTCTAAACGATCTGGCATTAATGCGTAGTTATGAAATATGTAACGATATGGTTGATTTTTAGGTTGTTCAGCTTGTAGTTTTGTTATCGGTTCACCCGTGATTCGAAACACTTCAAGCGCACGAATAATCCGCTGCTTATCCGATACTTTAAACTTTTCTCCTGCAACAGGATCCACCTCAACCAACTCTTCATAGACGGATTGCCAGCCCTGCTGTTCAGCTTTGTGAATAATGGCATCACGTATCGTTTGATCGGCATTGGGTAAATTACTTGCCAGACCTTCAAGTAAGGCTTTGAAGTACAACATGGTTCCACCTACCAAAATTGGGGTTTTGCCACGCGCATGCATATCATCAATCAATGGGCAAACATCTTCAACAAATTGTGCTGCCGAGTACACCTCTAAAGGTGTAATAATATCAATCAAATGATGTGGGTATTGCTGCTGCTCTGCTTTGGTTGGTTTCGCTGTACCAATATCCATATCTTTATAAACTAAAGCTGAATCGACTGAAATCAGTTCGTAATTTCCACGCTCATAGAGTTCACATGCCAATGCTGTTTTACCGCTTGCGGTAGGCCCCATTAAATTGATGACGGGCAATTGATTTGACATGTAAAACTACTCTCCTCGAGCAAATAATTTATCTAGTTGATGGAGTGGAAACGCACGCCAAGTTGGGCGCCCATGATTACATTGGCTGGCAAACTCGGTTTGTTCCATTTGACGTAATAAAGCATTCATTTCCGATAAACTTAACTGGCGATGCGCACGCACAGCGCCATGGCAAGCCATTCCAGCGAGCAATTCATCACGTTTTTGCAATAAACCTCTCGCTTCATCATTTGGGTCAAGATCATTTAGCAGTTCCGGAATGAGGTTGCTAAAATCAGCTTTATGCAAAATCGCGGGGACACCACGCACAATCACTTGATCATCACCATATTGATCAACTTCTAGACCAAGCCGTTGCAATTGTGATTGTAAATCTTCGATACGTGTCGCTTGCATGCGTGTAATAGATACAATTTTTGGAATCAATAACTGCTGAGACGTCCAAAATTCAGGTTTATCCCAAGCCGATTTCATTTGTTGCAGCAAGATACGTTCATGTGCCGCATGCATATCCACAATAATCAGGCCTTCGGTATTTTGCGCCAGAATATAAATCCCATGCAGTTGTGCGATCGCAATCCCTAATGGAAACTCATCTACACGAGATGGAGCTTGATCATCTGGTGTCTCCCCTTTATCAAAGGTGGCTGAGGGCATTTGCTCATCACGTAAAGGCGCTAAATAACTTTTTAATGCATTATTCAGTTGTGCAGAACCATTATATCGAGGCTGCTGTACTTGCGATGAGCTGTATTGCACAGCTTGTGGACGACTTTGATTAAACTCTGTCAACAAATCCGTTGATACTTCAGTCGTTTGATTTGATTGAGGTTCTACTTCTACGGTCGCACGATGTAAATTGAATTGTTCTTGGTATTTTGGCTGTGGCTGATAATTAAAATGCTCGGTTGTCGCCTCATCTGTTTTCATGGCTTGGGCAAGGTCAGCGGTTGCTGTCTGAAATTGTGAAAGCGTTGCTTTGGCATAATGACGCACAAACTCATGCACTTCACGCTGGTTTAAAAAGCGAATTTCATGTTTGGTTGGATGTACATTGACATCAATATTTTCAGGATCAACTTCTAAAAATAACAAATAGGATGAATGTTGATGCCCATGCAAAATTCCGTCATAGGCCATACGCAACGCATGTGAAATGGTTTTATCTTTGACAATACGACCATTCACATACACATATTGCATGTCAGCTTGCGCACGCGCATCAGAAGGATGCCCCAACCAGCCAGATAAACGCATATTAATACTGTCTGAATCGATCCAATACGCATTTTGGATAAATTGTTGACCCAATAATTGCTGCACACGTTGATAGCGTAATTCACCACTGTCAGCGACAGGTAGGTTTAAACGAATATTATCATTATGCTCTAGTACAAAACGAATATCGAAATGGGTTAAAGCCAGACGGCGAACAATTTCTTCAATATGATTAAATTCAGTTGTTGGTTTTTTTAAGAATTTACGACGTGCAGGCACATTAAAAAATAAATCCTGTACACGAATGTGTGTACCTTTTTGTGCAGCGACCGCCTGAATTTGTTGATGATCAAAAGCCGTACCATTCACTTCAACTTGATAGCCGATGCCAAGCTCATCTTGGCTACTGGTCAGCGTTAACCTTGACACGGCTGCAATTGACGCTAAAGCCTCTCCACGGAATCCTAGACTAACAATCGCATGTAAGTCATCAGCAGTTTGAATTTTGCTGGTGGCATGACGCATGACCGCTAAAGGTAAATCTTCTGCATGAATACCATTACCGTTATCAATGATTTCAATCAGCGTAGAACCACCCTGCGCAACTCGAATAATCAGCTCCGTTGCGCCCGCATCAATTGAGTTTTCTAATAATTCTTTGACCACAGATGATGGACGTTCAATTACCTCACCCGCAGCAATCTGGTTGGCTAAGGCAGCATCAAGGGTATGAATACGACGAGTTGAATCATGCGCCATTCAATTGTTCCTGCAAAATTTGAGATAAAGATTCGGATTCAGTGGTTAAGGTGACAAACCGCGTCAACTCATCATCCGATTTTTGAATATCAATCACCACATTAGGTTTTGGAATTTCATCCCCACCTTTCGATGGCCATTCAAACAAAAATAAAGCATCGGGCGTTTCTAAATAATCACGAATACCCATCAGCTCTAATTCATAAGGATCATCTAGACGATATAAATCGAAGTGGAAAATTTCTTTACCTTGGATTGAATAAGGCTCAACCAAGGTATAGGTTGGACTTTTTACTGAACCTTGATGTCCTAGATGCTGTAAGAAATAACGGGTAAAAGTGGTTTTTCCAGCACCTAAATCACCAATTAAATAAATAATGCCAGAGCGTACCTGTTCAGAAAGGATATGTGCAAAACGCTGAGTGTCTTGTTCATGATTTAAAGTAAATTTCACTGAATACGACATGGCAAATAAAACATAATTGGGATGGCAGCTATGATAACATTGCCCTGCTTTAAAGCCTAATCCATAGAAAGAAGTTGATTCTTTTTAATGCAATTACTATTTCAGTATTAAGGATTAAAATGTCTGCCGAATCTTTATTTATAAATTGCGAATGTCATGGTCAAAATTATGCTGCTGTAGTGTGTGGACATGTGCTTCACAATAATAACAACAATCAACCGTTAGGCTTTATTGAAAACATTTCAACACCTACAAATCCACAAGGATGGTGTTTGGCGTGTGAATATGTTTTTACCCAAGAAAATGGTATGACGGATCTATTTCGTAATTTTAATAATATGGCTATTGTCTGCGCTGAGTGTTATAGCGAGATAAAAAATAAACACAATATATATCCAATCCAGCAATCCACATAAGTTCAACTACTTTAGTAATTATGATTAACTCTACTACACCTATTTTCTCTCCTCCGCTGATGAATGGCGTCAGTGCCAGTAAGGTATTTTTACCCGACGATGTTTCCATACCTACAATTTTTGAATACCTTTGCCAACATTTTCCACATATCCAAATTAGCGAATGGCAACAGCGTTTTGCAGATGAACTGATTTATGCAGCAGATGGCACCAAGCTCAGATTAGAAAGCCGCTATACCCCGAATACTCATATTTTTTATTATCGCTTTCTTGCGCATGAAGTACATGTGCCATTTCAACATGAAATCCTATTTGAAAATGATGATTTACTTGTCGTCGATAAACCGCACTTTTTGACCATGACACCAACGGGGCAATACGTACAAGAAACCCTCTTGGTCAGACTGAAAAAGCAAACTGGTTACGAAGATCTCACCCCCATCCATCGACTTGATCGAGAAACAGCAGGTGTGGTTTTATTCTGTAAAAAAGCAGCATCTAGAGGCATCTACCAACAACTTTTTGCCGAAAGAAAAGTGCAAAAAATCTATCATGCAATTGCAAAATATCGACCTGAACTGGATTTTCCGCAAATTTTGCAGCTACATTTAGAAAAAGGTCAGCCTTTTTATACGATGCAAATTAATGCTGAAAAACCTAATAATACTGAGACTTTAATTGAACTGTTAATACATGATCAGCAGCATGCCAAATATAAACTTAGTCCCAAAACAGGAAAGCAGCACCAATTACGCGTACACTTAAATTATCTTAATATTCCAATACTTAACGATTCTTTTTATCCACATATTGAGCATAAAGCTGAGGATGATTTTGGCAAGCCATTACAGCTATTGGCTAAAGAAATTTGCTTTATTGATCCGATTTTAAATCAAGAAATGCGGTTTAGCTCCAAGCTTGAACTCACATTGTAAATACACCGTAATGACAAAAATTCTATTTTTTCACTTCAAAAATATTGAAATTACATTGCAATGGTTTAAAATACATGACGATAACTAAAAATATTTGGTCTCATTCTTCATGCGAAAAACAGAAGTTTATCAGGTTCGCCTCGATTCACAGGAAAAGAAGCAAGCTTTTGCCGTGTTTAAACAGCTGGGTATCTCCCCTGCTCAAGCCGTTCGTCTTTTCTTTAAACAAGTGGTATTGACCAAGTCGATTCCTTTTACAATTGAAAATCAAAACATCAACATGGAGCAGTTACTCAAATTGCGTAAATCTAGAGCCGCAGCAAGTACTGAAAATCCATCATCGGTTGAAATTGAAGATGATCATGAAGATTTATTTGAAGAGTTGAATGCACTACTTGGTGAAAGTGACAAAACTTAACAATGTTGCATTTATAAACAAGTTTTTATTTTTTAAGCTGAATTTTTTTCGCTATCCTGACAGTCCTAATAAAATTAACAAGTGTAAGGATGGACAGGAATGATTGTTAAGCGAGCAACAAAGGAAGATCTTCATCAACTTGCTGTCTTGTTTGACGAATACCGTCAGTTTTACGGTGCATCCTCAAATATTGATCAATCGTATCAATTTTTAAAACATCGCTTCGACAATAAAGATAGTGTCATTTTTATTCATGTTAAAGATGATGTATTTACGGGCTTTGTATTGCTCTACCTTGCCTTTTCTTCTGTCGCTTGTGAAACCTACTATATCCTCGATGATGTCTATGTCACCCCCTCTTACCGAAAACAAGGTGCAGCAAAACAGCTGATTGATACCGCAATCTTATTTGCACGACATGAAAATGCACAACGTATCAGCTTAGAAACACAAAAAAATAATTATCAATCTCACCGCCTATATGAGCAAATGGGCTTTATCCAAGACAGTGAGTTCAAAACCTTTCATTGTTTTTTAAAGTAATTATTCATCAAGAGCCATGTTCTGACTTAACTGTTTTTGCGGTGGAGTTAAATAGATCCATTCACCTTCTTCCAACTCAGGAAGTTCAAGCAAACCCACTTGGTGACGATGTAAGGCTTCGACTTTATTTCCAACAGCTGCCAGCATACGTTTTACTTGGTGGTAAACGCCTTGGTGAATGGTCATTGCAATTTGATGTTCCGAGATTAATCGTACATCTGTGGCGGCATAGATACCTTTCTCATTACGCAGTTCGACGCCTTGCTCCAAACCATGTTGCTGTTCAGCTGTAACAGGATCTGCGGTCGTCACATGATAAACTTTGGGTACATGTTTACGGGGGTGTGTTAATGCCTGTAAATATTGTCCATCATCGGTCAGCAATAATAGACCTGTGGTATCTTGATCTAGACGACCCACACATTGAATTCCGCGATGTAGCAGAATTTCAGGAAAAAGACTAAATACACTTTTGTGATGTGTCGCCTGATGCGAACATTCATAACCTTGCGGTTTATTTAAAACAATATAGACATGCTCTCGATATTGATATTCTTCACCAAATACCTGAAAGACCAGTTGATCGGTATTGAAATTCTGCTTCGGATTATCACAGACCTGATTTTCAATCTGAACAGAACCATTTTTAATTAACTGCTGACAATACTTACGTGAACCAAAGCCTTGTGATTGCAAAATTTTTTCCAGCAGCATAAATAAATCCTAAGCGAAACTGCGCCCATTGTACTCGATTACAACGATGGCTGTTGCTCGTTGCCTATTCATTCTTTATTTTTATAATTTATTCACAATCCCTTCATTTGTTATAGAACACCAACAAAACCATCGTCAAACACTCTCAATCTAGATATTGCACTCCATATTTTCACTCACAAGTCTTGTTACATTTGTCACAAGCAAAAAGAATATTGTCCAAAAGAATGGATAAGGAGTTTCACCATGAAATCGAATATGTGGTTATGTAGCGTTATCTTAGCAGCGTCTTCAATGATGACTGTTGCACATGCAGATAATACAACGCGTGTAGCAGCAACCTCTGCCCTAGGAAGTGTGGTTGGTACTGCCTTAGGTAAACAACTTGGCGGTGACACTGGTGCAATGATCGGCTCTGCAATTGGTGGTGCTGGTGGTGCAGCCGCATCGAGTAATCGACGTGACCGTACCGAAGCGGCCATTGGTGGTGGTTTAGGTGGTGTGGGTGGTTATACCGTTGGCCGGAATATGGGCGGAAGCAATGGTGGTTATATTGGTGCAGCACTCGGTGCAGCAGGTGGTGCCGCTTTAGGTCAAAAAGTAGGTCAGGACCGCGATGCTGATCGACGTTACGATGATCGTCGTTATGACCGCCGTTACGATAACCGTCGTTCTTATGATGACCGTCGCTATTACAATTCTCGTGAAAGCTACCGCCATGACAATGGTCGACATCGTGGTTGGTACAAACACCGTTAATCAGATCAAAACGTTTTACCCCTTTAGCGCCTTCGGGCGCTTTTTTTGTTTGATCAAAACTACAATATATCGAACTAAAACGATATACAAAATCAAACTTATATCGTATTATTTCGATATATTGTTTTGAGACCGCATAATGAAATCACTACAAGATATAAAATTCTCTATCCTCGAACTTGCTCCTGTTCGAGATGACAAGAGTATCGAGTTTTCTCTCCGTCATGCATTAGAACTGGCTCAGCATGCGGAAAAGTTAGGTTATGAGCGTTTTTGGTTAGCTGAACATCATAATATGGATGGAATTGCCAGTTCAGCGACAGCTGTTTTATTAGGATTTATTGCTGCAAATACGCAAAAAATCCGTTTAGGCTCAGGCGGTATCATGCTACCAAACCATGCACCATTGGTGGTTGCAGAACAGTTTGGAACGTTAGCCACACTCTACCCAAATCGTTTTGAACTCGGTCTGGGTCGTGCGCCTGGTACAGATCAAATGACAATGCGTGCCTTACGTCGCGGCCGTCAGGAAACTGAAGATCAATTCCCTCAAGATGTGATGGAAATTTTACAATATTTCAAAGCTCCACAACCGAATCAGAGAATTATCGCTACACCTGGTCAAAATACTCATGTGCCAGTGTGGTTACTCGGTTCAAGTTTATTCAGCGCGCAATTGGCCGCAAAACTTGGACTGCCTTATTCTTTTGCTTCGCATTTTGCACCACGAATGTTAGGTCAAGCCATCGAAATCTATCGTGATAACTTCCAAGCTTCGGAATACCTCGATAAACCTTATGTTTCAATGGGTGTCCCAACAGTCGTTGCTGCAACAGATGAGGAAGCTCAATATCTAGCAACCAGTTCATATCAGCGTATTTTGAATCTGATCCGCGGTCATAGCTTAAAGCTTAAACCACCGATTGATTCAACTGAAGGTCTAGCATCGAGTGCTGAACAAGTGGCAATTCAGAATTTTTATGCTATGGCACAAATTGGTTCTCAAGAAACGGTTAAAGCAGGCTTAAATAAAATTTCGGCACAATACGATGTCGATGAATTTATTTTTACCTGTGATATTTACGATACGCAAAAACGTTTAGAAAACTTTAGTTTATTGATGGATATTAAAACCCACTAATAACCTAGCTTATTAATGAGACAAGGCTTATTTTACTAAGCCTTGTCTTTGTTCTTTATATGGTGAAATTTAAATCAACTGAGACCCACGTTGAAGCATTGCTGTCGCTTGTTCTACATCCACAGCAGGACTAAATAAGTAGCCCTGCCCAATTGAACAAGCAGACAATTTCAACGCTTCTAACTGCTCAGTGTTCTCAATGCCTTCAGCAACAATATCCAAGGACAGCTTAGGTCCTAAAGCAATGATCGCTTGGACGATGGCAAGAATTGCATCATCTTCATTCATTTGACGAATAAAATCACAGTCAATTTTTAAACAATCGACTGGATAATCACGTAGACGAGTTAAAGAAGAGTGGCCCGTCCCAAAATCATCGAGTGAAATTTTAACACCATGTTGTTTTAATAAATTTAATGCCCGAACCACATAATCTGAGCCACGATCATCCAGAATGTGCTCGGTAATTTCTATTTCAACCAAATGATATGGGATTTTATATAAATTCAAACGCTGCAATAAACGCTCGGCATAATTATCTTTGAGAAACTCTACAGGTGCTGCATTGATTGATACTGGAACGACTTCCAGCCCTTGTTCAATCCACATGGCGATATCTTTAAAAACTTTATTCTGCATCGCATCACTAATTTTTGTGGCGAGGAGATAGTCTTGAAAAGCCTGCTCGATATTATTCGGTGAATGAATGTGTTTATCTTCCGTTTGCCAGCGTAATAATGCTTCAAAACCTACAACTTTAGTATCCGTTAAGCGAACCTTTGGCTGATAGAACGGAACGATCAAATCATCACGAATAATATGACGTGCCTGATTTAATTGAATGGCAATATTTTGCGCTGCGACTTGCATCTGTTGATTAAACATACGAAATCCGCCACGCCCAGTTGCCTTTAAATCATTGAGTGCTGTATCCGCACATTTCATTAAATTCGCTGAATCTTTAGCATCTCGCGGATAAATTGCACAACCGATACTCATACTGCCATTAATCAAATTACCCGCATAAGTAATTGGAGCCTCTAACTGCCGACTCACATCCATAGCCACTTTTTCAAGCTCTACTTCAGTATTAATGCCATTCACTACAACAGCAAACTCATCACCACCCAAACGCGCCACAAATGTATTGTCTGGTAAAATATTCTCGATACGCTTAGATAAAACCCGAAGTAAATGATCCCCTGCTGCATGTCCAAGGGTATCATTGATATGTTTGAAATAATCGAGATCCAGCAACATTAACCCGACAAGTTTTCCAACTTTTTTATGTCGATATAATGAGCGTCTTAGCTGCTGTTTGAAGAAACGACGATTATAGAGTCCCGTTAACTCGTCTAACTCACTTGAAAGACGTAGCTGTATTTCGGTCTGTCGTTGTGTGGTCACATCACGAGATAAACACAGAACCTGCACAATCTGACCTTGGTCATTTAAAATAGGCGTCAGCAAATTATCCCAGTACTGCCGTTCAGCGCCATCTCCACTCATTCCACGAAAGCGAGCCGTTTTCCCTTTAAGTGCCGTTTTCAATGCATACGTTGCTTTCGAACGAATCTCTGAAGGTAAAAGTTCCGCCCATTTCATTCCAAATCGTTGATGGTGTTCTGGAATATTCAGTGCAATACAGCCCGTTTTATTAACATGTAATAATGAGCCATCAGCTTCTAATAATTTTATACAGTCAATACTATTATCCAGCATATTGGTTTGTGCATTAATACACTGTACTAAGTTCTGCTGATATTGTTTTGTTTCGTGGATATCAACACTATTGATAAACCAATAGCCTTCACCTTCACCTTCAGCTTCAGCTTCAGCTTCCAAAAATTTTGCCGATAACAAAAACCACCGATACGCACCCGATCGATGTTTTAAGCGACATTCCAACTGAAAAGGAGACTGGCAAGAAAATGCTTGCTCCCATTCACTCTGAAAAAGTGAAATATCATCAAGATAGATTAAATCTACCCAATTTTTCGCAAAATGTTCTAAATTATTAAAACCAATATATTCTTGGCTGATACTATTGAAGAAATAAGCATCACCCTGCTCTGAAAGCAGCCAGACCAAACTCGGGATACTATTATAAACGTTTTGCTGAACTTCACTCACGTGATGGTTAGAGTGAAATGGAAATGCGAGATTCACAGACTTCTGTTCCAAACAGAACTCTTTTTATCAAGATATTCAGTTGCAATAAAAGTCATAGACCACCAAAAATAAAAAGTGAGATTTAAATCACAATATTATAGCAGAAATGTGGGAAAATTATCATCAATTCAAGTACTGATGAGTTAAGCCAAGTTTGTCATTGAATATCAATTGTTTATTATTAGTTAATGATTTCTATTCAACCAGTCACCATAAAATTTCAAATTATCGGTACATTAAAGACGACCTAATTCACCTAAATTTAGGCCGTCTCAAACGATCAACCAATGCGACGTTTCAAGCCTGTCATTTGCAAAACCCGTGTTGAGATTTCTTCAATCGACATTTCAGTGACATTGAGGTATTTAATCCCTTCCGAGATATAAATCCCTTCAATAGCACGTAACTCCATTTGACACTGACTAAAACTTGAATAGCGACTATTGGCCTTACGTTCATTACGAATGGCCACCAAACGTTCAGCATCAATCATCAAACCAAACAACTTGTTTTTATGTTCACGCAAAACTTTTGGCAACCGGTTGTCATCTAGGTCTTCTTCAGTCAAAGGATAATTCGCTACACGAATACCAAACTGTAATGACAAATAAATCGAGGTCGGTGTTTTGCCTGAACGGGACACACCAATTAAAATAATATCAGCTTTATCATAATGGCGCGTTCTTGCACCATCATCGTTATCCAATGCAAAATGTACTGCATCGATACGCGCTTTATAATATTCCGAATCGGTAACAGCATGAGTTTGCCCAACCAAGGTCGTCGGTGGCGTACCCAATTCTTGTTCTAATTTACTAATCAGGCCCTCAAAAACGTCTAAGTTGACCGCCTTGGCAGTATTGATAATTTCACGGACATGCGGATCAACCAAAGTATCAAAAACCAGCGGTAAAGAACCATCACGACTTTGACATGCATTGATCTCTACAGCCACATTCATGGCCGCTTCTTCAGTGGTAATATACGGTATAATATGGATGTCAAAATCGACGTTTGGAAATTGCGCAAGTAGTGAATGTCCAAGGGTTTCTGCGGTAATTGCGGTACCATCTGAAATAAAAAAAACGCTCCGTTTAATTTCTTTACTTACGGGCATCAAAATTCTCCTTAAACATTTGTCTTAGTGCTCTATAATCTTTATAGTAAACTCATCTAACATGACTGTCGCTTAGTAAAATACTAAATCTAAGCACTTTTGTATAATTTCATACCAATGATGGTCATTCATACTGCAAAAAAAGTGGAGTAAATACTTTGGAAGCGCGCGTAATCGGTCTGGAAAAATTAGGAAAACACGATGTCGAACTCGTAGGTGGGAAAAACTCATCTTTGGGTGAAATGATCAGCCATTTATCCAATGCTGGTGTATCGGTACCTGGTGGATTTGCAACTACTGCTGCTGCCTATCGTGAGTTCTTGGATCAAAGCGGCTTAAACGCTCGTATTCAAGCTGAACTTTTACAGCTTAACGTTGATGATGTAATTGCACTTGCTGAAACTGGTGCAAAAATCCGTAAATGGATTGTTGATACTCCGCTTACTGCGACATTAGAACAAGAAATTCGTGAGGCATTTGCAGCACTTTCAAACGGCAACCCAGACATTGCTGTTGCGGTACGTTCTTCTGCTACGGCTGAAGATTTACCAGATGCGTCTTTCGCAGGTCAACAAGAAACTTTCCTCAACATTCGCGGTATTGACAATATCCTGATCGCGATCAAAGAAGTTTTTGCTTCTCTTTATAACGACCGCGCAATTGCTTATCGTGTACACCAAGGTTTTGAACATAGTGTTGTTGCCCTTTCTGCTGGTGTACAACGTATGGTTCGTTCAGAAACTGGTGCTGCGGGTGTCATGTTTACACTTGATACAGAATCTGGTTTCCGTGATGTGGTGTTTATTACTGCATCATACGGTTTGGGTGAAATGGTTGTACAAGGTGCAGTCAACCCAGATGAATTCTATTTATCTAAACCGCTTTTAAATGCGGGTAGACATTCTGTATTACGTCGCAACCTTGGCTCTAAACACCAGAAAATGATTTATGGTGAAGAAGGTGCAGCAGGTAAATCAGTGGTCGTCGTTGATGTTGAAAAACAAGAACGTCAACAATTTGCATTGAATGATCACGAATTACATGAATTGGCGAAACAAGCGTTAATTATCGAACAACATTATGGCTCACCGATGGACATCGAATGGGCAAAAGATGGCGATGATGGTCAAATCTATATCGTTCAAGCACGTCCTGAAACGGTAAAAAGCCGTCAGAATGTTGGCACAATGGAACGCTACCTATTAAAGCAACGCGGTACAGTTATCTGTGAAGGTCGCTCAATCGGTCAACGTATTGGTTCTGGTAAAGTACGTGTTGTGACTTCAATTAAAGAAATGGACAAGGTTCAAGACGGTGATGTGCTTGTATCTGACATGACTGACCCAGATTGGGAACCAGTGATGAAGCGTGCCGCTGCAATTGTAACCAACCGTGGTGGTCGTACCTGTCACGCAGCAATTATTGCACGTGAATTAGGTGTTCCAGCAATCGTGGGTTGTGGTAACGCAACTGAAGTGCTTTCTGATGGTCAAGAAGTAACAGTTTCATGTGCTGAAGGTGATACTGGCTTCATCTATGAAGGCGCATTAGATTTCGAAGTACAACGTAATTCGATTAATTCAATGCCATCACTACCGTTCAAAATCATGATGAACGTTGGTAACCCTGACCGTGCATTTGACTTCGCTCAAATCCCGAATGAAGGTATCGGCCTTGCACGTCTTGAGTTCATCATTAACCGTATGATCGGTGTGCATCCAAAAGCATTATTAAATATTGATAGCTTACCTCGCGAAACACGTGCTGCAGTTATGGCGCGTACTTCTGGCTACTCTTCTCCAATCGAATTCTATGTTGAAAAGTTGGTTGAAGGCATTTCAACACTCGCTGCTGCATTTGCAGAAAAGCCAGTGATTGTTCGTATGTCTGACTTCAAATCAAATGAATATGCAAACTTGATTGGTGGTAAGTTATATGAGCCTGAAGAAGAGAACCCAATGTTGGGCTTCCGTGGCGCAAGTCGTTATGTTTCTGACAACTTCCGCGACTGCTTTGAGCTTGAATGCCGTGCCTTGAAAAAAGCACGCGATGAAATGGGCTTAACCAATATCCAAATCATGATTCCATTCGTTCGTACCGTTTCTGAAGCAAAACGTGTGATTGAATTGCTTGCTCAAAATGGCTTAAAACGTGGTGAGAATGGTCTTAAGATCATCATGATGTGTGAATTACCAACCAATGCATTATTGGCTGAACAATTCCTTGAGCACTTTGATGGTTTCTCTATCGGTTCAAATGACTTAACACAATTAACACTTGGTCTTGACCGTGACTCTGGTATCGTATCTCACTTATTCGATGAGCGTGATCCAGCAGTTAAAGCGCTCCTTTCTATGGCAATTCATGCTTGCCGTAAAGCAGGAAAATACGTTGGTATTTGTGGTCAAGGTCCTTCGGATCACCCTGACCTTGCCAAATGGCTCATGGAACAGGGTATTGAATCTGTGTCACTTAATCCTGACTCAGTACTTGATACTTGGTTCTTCCTTGCTGAAGAGCAAATCAAGAAAGCCTAGTCTTTTTTAGAAAAAGACCCTCTTTCGTAGGGTCTTTTTTCATCTTCTGTAATTGAGATTTTAAAATTATGCAAATTTACTTGGCTCGTAACAATCAACAAGCAGGACCTTATAATTTAGAACAAGTGAACCAAATGCTTGCCAGTCAACAAGTTTTATTGACAGATTTGGCTTGGCACGAAGGCATGGCCGAATGGAAAACACTTGGCGAATTGACACAAGGTAAACTTGTCTACGAACCTGTAGGTTACTCTCCTTTTAGTTCTCAAATTAAAACTGAAACGAACGAACCAACTTACACAATCAAAGTTGAGCGAAAAGCATCGGACTTGGCTTCTATTCCTTCGCGTTTTTTTGCAAAAGTGATTGATATATTTTTATGGCTCCCTGCAACATTTATTCTTACAAGCTTTTTTACGCCTGAACAAGCACAAAAGTTCACCCAACTCAATGAACAGCTATTCCAGCTCATGGCAGATCGTTCATCAGACATTGCTTTAGCTCAAAAAGTTCAGGAAGAAATATTGACGATTGTTCCCTCCCATGCGTGGATGGCAATGTGTGCCTATATTATTATCATGCTTATGATACAAGCTTTTTTGATTGGAAAATCAGGTCAGAGTATTGGCAAGAAATTAACCAAAATCAAAATCGTCGATGCTGAAACGTCTGAACCAGTCAGTACAGTTCGGGGCTTTTGGTTGAGAAGCATTGTTTTTATTATTTTAAATATAATTACGGTTCCATTGATTTCTGTTTTGGAATCTTTGTTTGCTTTTGGGAAAAAAAGACAAACTTTGCACGATAAATTGGCAAAAACCAAGGTCATTAAGCAGTAATCACAAATCGATAAACAAAAGAGGATTTATTCCTCTTTTTTTATGTATTAAGCTGATATCTATATAAAAAGCACAGATGCAAATAACAATCCCTACAAAATAAATCGGGTTTTAAAACAAGTATTTCACACGACTTTATGAGTAGCTTAGTTTTTCAATATAAGGCATAATGCCCAACAACGTTGCGGTGTCGCGTGATTGCTAAGCATTTTTTAACCAATCCTTATCAATCACGCGACACTTTAATCGCTATCCCATAATTTTAATTAGGGAATGGGACTCTTCACCGAGGTTGTAAAATGAGACAAACGATTTTAGCTGTATTGTCTTTATCAACGATGGCTGCGCTCTTGACTGGGTGCGGTGGTGATATGGTACTTCTAAACAATAAAGGTCCAGTTGGTCAAGGTCAAAGTAACCTGATGATGACTGCGATCTATTTAATGCTATTGGTGGTGATTCCATCAATCGTTATGGCATTATGGTTTGGTTGGAAATATCGCGCATCGAATAAAGATGCAGACTATAAACCTACTTGGGCACACTCAACGACAATTGAGATCGTTGTATGGGGTGTACCTGTCATTATTATTGGTATTTTAGCTTGGTTAACTTGGTGGGGTTCCCACAAGTACGACCCTTACCGTCCGTTAGAATCAGATAAAGCACCATTGACTATTCAAGCTGTCGCTGAACAGTTCAAATGGATTTTTATCTATCCTGAGCAAAACATTGCAACGGTAAACGAAGTACGCTTCCCAGAACAAACACCAATAAGCTTTAAGATCACTTCTAACTTCACAATGAACTCATTCTTCATTCCACAGTTAGGCGGCCAGATCTATGCAATGGCTGGTATGCAGACTCACCTTCACCTATTAGCAGACGAACCAGGTATCTTCCGTGGTTTCTCAGCAAACTATTCAGGTTACGGTTTCTCACAAATGCGCTTTAAAGCACATAGCGTGACTGAGCCAGAATTTGCACAATGGGTAGAAGCAGTGAAAGCTGGCAATGGTACAAGTATCAACCCTGAAGCAATTCAAAAAGGCACACTTGACCAAGCTGAGTTAGCAACACTTAAAGATGGTGATCGTTCTAAACACCAGATCGAGCATTTAGTGAATCGTGCTAAAGCTGCTGGTGATGAAGAAGCACTTGCTAAAGCTGAAGCGATGAAACCGTTCCCGACTAAGCCACACCCAGTGACTTATTACTCATCAGTTGAGCCAAAATTGTTTGAAACAATCATCAACCACTACATGAGTAACTATCACGGTGCTGACCATTCTGCTGGACATGATGCAACAGCAGAAACTCATGCTGCAGCAGAACACGCTGCTCAAGGGGAATAAGACATGGATATGATTTTTGGTAAATTAGGGTGGGATTCTATCCCAACTGAACCCCTTGTACTTGTCACCATGGTCTTTATGGCACTTGGTGCAATTGCTGTATTGGGCGGTATCACCTATTTCAAGAAATGGGGATATTTGTGGAACGAATGGTTTATCACTGTAGACCATAAAAAGATTGGTATCATGTATATCATCGTATCTGTAGTCATGCTGTTGCGTGGTTTCGCCGATGCGATCATGATGCGTCTACAACTTTTCCTCGCGAAAGGCGGCGGCGAAGGTTACTTACACCCTGACCACTATGACCAGATTTTCACCGCACACGGTGTAATCATGATCTTCTTCGTAGCAATGGGTCTCGTTGTAGGTATGATGAACATCTCTGTACCTTTACAGATTGGTGCTCGTGACGTTGCTTTCCCATTATTAAACTCTTTAAGCTTCTGGTTATTCGCTGGTGCTGCTGGTTTAATGATGCTTTCACTTGTATTAGGTGAATTTGCTGCGACTGGTTGGATGGCTTACCCTCCTCTATCTGGCATTCAATATTCTCCTGGTGTGGGTGTTGACTACTATATCTGGGCACTTCAGGTTTCTGGTCTAGGTACGCTTTTATCTGGTGTTAACTTCTTTGTTACCATCATCAAAATGCGTGCACCTGGCATGAAATTAATGGATATGCCAATTTTCACGTGGACTTCACTTTGTACGGCTGTATTAATCATTGCATCATTCCCTGTATTAACAGGTACGCTTGCAATGCTTACTTTAGACCGTTACTTCGGCTTCCATTTCTTCACAAATGAGCTTGGCGGTAGCCCAATGCTTTATGTGAACTTGATCTGGACATGGGGTCACCCTGAAGTATATATCTTGGTATTACCAGCATTTGGTTTATACTCAGAAATCGTTGCAACCTTCTCTCGTAAAGCGTTGTTCGGTTATAAGTCTATGGTGTATGCGACGATTGCGATTACTGTACTTGCATTCGTTGTATGGCTTCACCACTTCTTCACCATGGGTGCTGGTGCGAACGTGAATGCGTTCTTCGGTATCATGACCATGGTTATTGCGATTCCTACAGGTGTGAAAATCTTCTCTTGGTTATTCACAATGTATAAAGGTCGCATCACCTATACAACACCTATGTTATGGACGCTTGGCTTCCTTGTAACATTCGGTATCGGTGGTTTAACTGGTGTACTTATGGCTGTTCCACCTGCGGACTTCCTTGTACACAACTCATTATTCTTGATCGCTCACTTCCATAACGTAATTATCGGTGGTGTGGTGTTTGGTATGTTTGCCGGCATCATCTTCTACTGGCCGAAAATGTTTGGTTGGAAGCTCAACGAAGCATGGGGTAAAGCTGCGTTCTGGTTCTGGTTCATCGGTTTCTATTTTGCATTCATGCCACTTTATATCCTTGGTTTCATGGGTATGACGCGTCGTTTGAATACATATGACAACCCTGAGTGGGATCCATACTTGGCAATTGCATTGTTTGGTGCTGTTCTTATCGCGATCGGTATTGCATGTTTCTTAATGCAAATCATCGTTGGTTTCTTACAACGTAAGGACAACATGGACCATACAGGCGATCCATGGGATAGCCGTACCCTTGAATGGGCAACGTCATCTCCTGCTCCGTTCTATAACTTTGCGCATGAACCAGATGCTAGCGGTGTAGACCGTTTCTGGACTGACAAAGAAAATGGTGTAGCATACGCACGTAATACTAAATATGAAGACATCCACATGCCGACTGATCGTGCTGCTGGTTTTGTCATTGCAATGTTCATTACAATTCTTGGCTTTGCACTCATCTGGCATATTTGGTGGCTCGTTGTTGTTTCATTCGTTTCAGCTGTTGTTAGCTTGATCGTAAGCTCATTCACTAAGAATGTTGATTACTACGTTCCTGCTGCTGAAGTTGAGCGTATTGAAAACGAACGCTATGCTTTACTTGAAAAACACTTGAAGAAGGACTAAGGAAATGGCTGAAGTACTTCATCACGACAACCACGGCCACGATGGTCATCATGAACATGATGATACAGACTTAACGGTCTTTGGTTTCTGGACATACTTGATGAGTGACTTGATTCTTTTCGGATCACTCTTCATTGCGTTCGCTGTATTAAGCAGTCATATTCCACCAGGAACTCCAAGTGCATATGACCTGTTCCATGACTCATTAGGCTTCGTGTTAACTGAAACATTTGCCTTATTGATTTCATCGGTAACATTTGGTTTTGCTGTACTTGCATCTTATAAAAAGAATGTAAATCAAGTGATCACTTGGTTATTTGTTACATTCCTTTTTGGTGCATCGTTCATTGGAATGGAAATCTATGAGTTCCATCACCTTGTACACGAAGGCCATGGTCCAACTCACAGTGCATTCTTATCTGCATTCTTTACTTTGGTTGGTACACACGGTATCCACGTAACTTCAGGTTTAGTGTGGATGTTGGTATTAATCTACCAAATCAAAAAGAATGGTTTGACCTTACCGAATACACGTCGTCTTGCTTGCTTAAGCTTGTTCTGGCACTTCCTTGACATCGTTTGGATCTGTGTATTCAGCGTCGTTTACTTACTGGGAGTTCTCTAATGAGTAGTCATGACCATAATGCTGCAGGCGCGTCACACGGTAACTTTAAACAATACACGATTGGATTTATCCTTTCTGTCATCCTCACCATCATCCCTTTCGGGATGGTGATGGCTGGCGGTTTTAGTCGTGGCATTTTAGTTACAGTAATTGCAATTACTGCTGTTGCTCAGGTACTTGTACAACTTGTGTATTTCTTGCACATGAACACATCATCTGACCAACGTTGGAACCTTATTGCATTTATCTACACAATTTTATGTATCGCTGTACTCTTAGTCGGCTCTGTGTGGATTATGAATTACCTACACTACAACATGATGATCTAAACTGATTGTCATGTGGAAAAAGTACTTATTCCTGACTAAACCAGGAATTCTCTTCGGTAATTTTATTACCACCTTGGGCGGCTTCTTCTTAGCCGCCCAAGGCTCTATAGACTGCCTCTTATTATTACTCACCCTTCTCGGAACAACTTTAGTGGTTGCTTCTGGCTGTGTAGTCAATAACGTAATTGATCAAGACATCGATCAAAAAATGCAACGCACCATGAACCGCGCGCTTGTGACAAAGACCATTTCCCCTACTGTTGCCATGTGTTATGCATTGGTTTTAGGTGTGATTGGCTTTAGCATTCTCTGGTTCTATGTCAATGCTTATGCATTCTTGTTTGCTGTGATTGGTTTCGTGGTCTATGTCGGTTTTTATAGTTTGTGGAGCAAACGCACCACAATCCATCAAACCGTGATTGGTAGTATTTCTGGAGCGAGTCCACCTGTTATTGGTTATGTGGCTGTAAGTCATCAGTTCGATATGGCGGCGCTATTGATCTTTGTTGCATATGCTTTATGGCAAATGCCACATTCATGGGCGATCGCAATTTATCGTTTTGACGACTACAAAAATGCAGGCGTTCCTATTTTACCTGTAGCCCGCTCAATCCTTAGAACAAAAATTGAATCACTGATTTATGTGGTTTTATTTACTCTAGCGATGAATGCTTTATATGTATATGGATACACCAATATCATTTTCTTGGTCATCTGCAACATACTTTGCATTTACTGGTTCTACATTGCTATTTTAGGATTCAAGGCCAAAGATGATCAACTTTGGGCCAAACGCTTTTTCCTTTTCTCAGTAATCCTCATTACTGTTATCAGTTTAAGCTTTAGCTTCACCTTTAAAAGCCCTGCACCATTCTTCCCTATTTTTTAAAAAGATAGAGAATGCTCTATCTTTTTATGCTCTCCCAATTTTTATCATTTCGTGCAATAAAAACATTTAGTTCTTTATTGCCTAAATGAAACATCATAAATAGATCTTCAAAGCAATTTTTTGCTTCTTTAAAATAAGAAAATTCTTTGTTGACTTTCGCCTAACCAAAGAAAGTACTGTCTGGCTCAAAACGTCTAAAAAATTGATCAATATTATGTGGATATTTTTGATCTAAGTTTTGCCATAAACTTTTTGGTAACGGGATAAACTCCAAGGTATCAGCCCCATCAGAAGCCACACAAAAACGGATTTCATAATCTGGCTGCAAAATCTGATTGAGTGCTTTTAAAGTCGTATCTCGATCTGTACCCTCACCTTGATAAGGAATGATCAAAGCTTTATCTCGATAATAAAGGGTAATCATAAACCCTTGTGGATTATCTGCATTTTGTATCTCTGCAACTAAACTTCCCGTTTGCAAAATATTTTCACAATATTCAACAATCGCTTCATCCTCCTCACGCCAATCGACGATCATTAAGATTTGGTAAATATCACCATCATATTGCTCAAAAACTTCCGAATATGCCTCCTCTGTATTCAACTGCAAAATCGATTCAATTAAAGCAACAGTCTTTATAAATTGTGGTTCCATTGTTGTTTCCCTTTTTTATTTGAAAAATACAATCCAAAGACTATGGCAAATTTGCTTTATAGCGTCAATTTGCATATAATCCCCGCTTCGCAATTTGCGACATAGCTTTTAAAGCTATGACTCCTTGCTTCTAATTTTTTTAATTAGGGGCTGCTTAAACCGTAAGGAGCTGACAATGCGTCACTACGAAATCGTACTATTGGTACATCCAGACCAAAGCGATCAAGTTGTAGGTATGGTTGAACGCTATATCTCTCAGATCAAAGAAGCTGAAGGTCAAATTCACCGTTTAGAAGATTGGGGCCGCCGCCAATTGGCTTACCCGATTAACAAAATTCACAAAGCACACTACATTCTTATGAATGTTGAATGTGGTCAAACGACTCTTGATGAATTAGAAGAATTGTTCCGTTATAACGATGCAATTATTCGTAACATCATCATCCGTCGTGAAAACGCAATCACTGAAGAATCTTTACTTGCTAAGAGTGCTGAAGAAAAACGTGCGCGTAAAGCTCAACGTGAAGAAGCACAACAAGCAATTCAAGAAGCTGAATAAGGAGAACATCAATGGCACGTTTTTACCGTCGTCGCAAGTTCTGCCGCTTTACAGCTGAGAATGTTGCGTACATCGACTACAAAGATATCGACACATTAAAACAGTACATCACTGAAAACGGCAAGATTGTTCCTAGCCGTATTACAGGTACTAAAGCTCGTTATCAACGTCAATTAGCGTTAGCTATTAAACAAGCTCGCTATTTGTCTTTGATTCCGTACACTGACAACCATAAGTAAGTGAGGTGAGCTGTGGACGTTATCTTATTACAACGCATTAAAAACCTTGGTAAATTAGGCGACAAAGTATCAGTTAAAGCTGGTTACGGTCGTAACTTCTTGATCCCTCAAGGTAAAGCTGTAGCTGCAACAGAAGCAAACACTGCTGCTTTTGAAGCTCGTCGTGCTGAACTTGAGAAGCAAGAAGCTGAAGTATTAGCTGCTGCGAACGCACGTGCTGAACAATTGAACGAAGTTAACATCGTGATCACTGCTAAAGCTGGTGACGAAGGTAAACTCTTCGGTTCAATCGGTACTCGTGACATCGCTGATGCTTTAACTAATGCTGGTCTTGTTGTAGACCGTGCAGAAGTTCGTTTACCAAACGGTGCGCTTCGTCACACTGGTGAATTCAACATCGCAATCCAATTGCACCATGATGTTGTTGCTGAAGTTCTCGTTACTATCGTATCTGAGTAATTTCTGCAAAAAAAAAGAGCATGTTTTACATGCTCTTTTTTTTATGTCTATTATTTTTTTTCTTAAATCACCCTATTTATTGAAAATGCAGTTAATGCATCTCTAATAAATATTTCACATAATTCACTGCACTCTGATTGATTTCATTCCCAGTAGGTTGAACCTCTCCTTCTTCCGGATTGGTATCCATTCCATAAAAAGCATACATTGGTTGGTAATCCGCCTTTATATAACGGGCTGTCAATTCAAATGGTAAACACAATTCTTTTAAACTAAATTGATATCGTCCATCAGTTGAATAGTCTTTCTCTTTGATCCCCGCTGAGACCGCAAGCGTTATTTTCTTGTCTTTTAATTGATGACCTGCGGAGCCATAAGCCCAACCATAGGTCAGTACATCATCCAACCATTGTTTTAATAATGGTGGGCAATTAAACCAATAAATCGGAAATTGAAAGACCAAATTTTGATGTGCTTCAACCAATGCTTGTTCTCTTGCCACATCAATATGACCGTCGGGATAATTTTGATAAAGTTCATGGATGGTGAATTCATCTGGATATTGAGCTAATTCCTCAATCCAGCGTTTGTTAATAACAGAATTATGAATATCAGGATGAGCAATAATCACGAGCGTTTTTTTCATTTCAAATCATCCCATCAGACATTTAAGTCGTTCAGTAATCGGCATGGAATTGATTATAAAAGTATGCTTTCAAGAATATAAGTACGGTCATTATGGTTATATACTAGACTAAAAGTTAGTGTTAGAAGAATGCTATGGAAATTTGTGCACCACCCCATATTGACTTAGAACAAACAGATTTTGGATATACACTGTCCCTGATCAATGGAAAATATAAAATGATTATCATGTATTGGCTTTATCAACATAAATCCATCATGCGATTCAATGAATTAAAACGTTCAATCGGTAACATCTCATTCAAAACCTTAAGCTTAACCTTGAAAGAAATGGAAAAAGATCAACTAATTATTCGCAAGGAATATCCACAAATCCCACCCAAAGTCGAATACAGTTTATCTGAACGAGGGCTATCATTAATTCCACTTTTAGACATGATGTGCCAATGGGGTGCATCCAATCGGCTCTAGCATTCAAACCACACTTTTTCACCACTTACACAATTTTCACTGAATTAAATTGTCCCGATGACCTCCATTTGGATTAAGATAGTCACTCGGTTTGGTTTCATCTTTTTATTAGGTCTTGTTATGTCACAGGCGAATGCCAATTTTACAAAAAATTCTCCAAATACAGAGAGTAAAGTGAGTGACTCAGGTCAACTAAAAGAATTTCGCACTCCACCGCATAACCTTGCAATTGAGCAAGCGGTATTGGCAGCGTTAATGACGGTTGCAGAATCATTTGAACAAGTCAGTGACTTACTCAAAGAAAATGATTTTTATGCGACACGTCACAAATATATTTATCGTGCCATTGAAAAACTGGCACAGGAAAACTCACCGTATGATGCTGTTTTGGTCAATGACTGGTTGCTCAAACAAAACCTGTTAGATGCAATTGGTGGTGAAGAATATCTGATGCAATTGATGGCAGACTCTCCATCAAGCTTCTACAACCTTGAAATTTATGCAAATAAAATCAAGGAGTTCTCAACTCTGCGTAACATGATCAAAATCAGCAGTGATATTTTACAAAATGCTTATGACACCAAAGGTCGTCCAGTCAGCGAAATTCTTGATTTAGCAGAAACCAGTATTTTCTCTTTGGCAGAACAGCACAATAACAATAAAAAAGATTCAGGTCCTAAATCAATCAGCTCAGTGACTGCAGATGTGATTACCAAGCTAGATGAGCTGTCTAAATTAGATGGCAACATTACTGGTTTAACCACAGGCTTCTTAGAGCTTGATAATAAAACATCAGGGATGCAAGCCGGAGATTTGATTATTGTTGCAGCACGTCCATCGATGGGTAAAACTACGTTCGCTATGAACTTGGTTGAAAGTGTACTGCAATATAACCGCTTACCTGCTCTCGTATTCTCGATGGAGATGCCAGCAGACTCGATTGCGATGCGTTTGATCTCAGCAATGGGTAAAGTCCATCAGGGGCATTTACGTTCGGGTAATCTGGATGCCGATGAATGGACCAAAGTCACTGGGACCATTCTTCAGCTACAAGAAATGCATCTTTATATCGATGATTCATCTGCCCTGCCACCTACCGAACTTCGTGCACGTGCACGTCGTGTGGCTAAAATGCATGATGGTAAGATCGGCTGTATCATGGTCGACTATTTACAGCTGATGAAAGTCCCGGGTATGGGCGATAACCGTGTCGGCGAGATCTCGGAAATTTCGCGAAGCTTGAAAGCTTTGGCCAAAGAAATGCAATGTCCTGTGATTGCACTGTCTCAGTTGAACCGTAGTTTGGAGAACCGACCAAACAAACGGCCTGTAATGTCAGACTTGCGTGAATCGGGTGCGATCGAGCAGGATGCCGACTTGATCATGTTCATTTACCGTGATGAAGTCTATAACAAAGAATCTAAAGAAGCAGGTACTGCTGAGATTATCATCGGTAAACAGCGTAACGGTCCAATTGGTAGCGTTCGTCTTGCCTTCGAAGGCCAATACACCCGTTTTAGTAACCTCTCGCCTGAGTTCTATGCTCAATATGAGGATGAGGAATAAACCCTTCGCGATCCAAATTGCATTATCTCGTTTCCTAGTCGACCCAAAGGAGAAATCAGGGTGCGCCAAGCAACAGTTTATATTGACAGTGCAGCACTGCAATATAATTTAAACCGTGTTAAACAACTTGCTCCACATTCAAAAATCGTCAGTATGGTCAAAGCCAATGCCTATGGACATGGAGTTAAAAACTGTTTAGCCGCCCTTGAGGCCACGGACGCTTTTGGTGTCGCCTGTCTGGAAGAAGCTTTGGAGATCAGGCAACTGGGATACACTCAGCCGATTACGCTCATTGAAGGCGTGTTTTCTGAAGATGAGATGCAACAGGTTATCGAACAGAAACTTGAATGTATCGTTCATCACAGCCAACAAGTCGAATGGTTAATTCAACATAAAGCTGCTTATAATGCGTTGGGCTTAAAGGTTTGGGTCAAACTAAATAGTGGCATGAACCGTTTAGGTTTCAAAGTCGATGAAATCATCGATATCATTCAACGCTTAAAAGCAGAAGGTTTTACCTGTGTACTTGCCATGCATTTTGCCAATGCTGATGTTGACCACCCTTTAAATGAGCAACAAAAGCAGCAATTCTTACAGGTCAAACAAGCCTGTGAACCGATCTTGGTGTCTTGCTGTAATTCTGCTGCAATTTATAAATACCCTGAATTGCATTTTGATTTTGTTCGTCCAGGTATCATGCTTTACGGTGCATCCCCATTTGCTGATAAAAATGTACATGAGCTCGATCTAAAGCCTGTCATGACCTTTAGTGCCGAAATCATCGCACTCAATCAGATTCAACAAGGTGAATTTGTCGGTTATGGTTCGACCTACTCAGCGTCATGTACGTCACAGATTGCCATTGTTTCGATTGGCTATGGCGATGGTTATCCACGTGCTTTTGTGAAGCAAAATTTTGTTGCCATTGATCAACAACTCGTTCCTGTAGTCGGTCGTGTCAGCATGGACATGATAGCCATTGATATCAGTCATGTTAACGCTGAAATCGGCACAAAAGTTGAACTTTGGGGTCAACATCGTTTAGTGGATGAGGTCGCGGCTGCCAATGGAACGATTGGCTATGAACTACTTTGCCGCCTCACCCAACGGCCCGTGCGACAGTTAGGTAACTAAACAATACTTGATCAACTTTTGGGTTTTATCTCTAATACAGTTTTAATAATTTAAGCCTCACATGTTAAAACTGATTTACGATAATCCGCTGTATAAAATGCCGATCCAACAATTCGTGCTCTTTGTGATCCGAATTTCGATCGGTATTTTTTTCTTTACTACAGGCTTCAATAAACTTTTCGTTGAAAAAAATAAACTGATTATGCTGGAAACAATCATCGATGCAGGCATTCCATTTCCAGCAATCATGAGTACTTTTGTTTCAGCGACTGAAATGCTTGCAGGTTTATTTCTGATTTTGGGGTTATTTACTCAGATCAGCAGTATTTTCTTGTTTATGATTTGCCTGACAGCACTATACACAGTCGGAATTCATACGATTCCAAATGGCTTAGATCCGATTAGCTGGCTCAGTTGGTTCTTTTATGTGCATGATCTGCTGTACATGTTTATTCTGGCCATCCTTATCACATCTCGACCAAGTATGTTGTCGTTAGATCGCATTCTCAGCAAAAATATAGCAACAGCTTAGTTACATCCCCCTAAAGCATCCATATATTCGCTTATGGGGGGCTAAGACAGGCTATAAACCATAATCTGTTGTTGGCTTTGGTAATTCTTGTAAACCACGGCGCAGCGTCTCGGACCACTGCCGACTAATCTGCGTAAAATACGGGTCATCCTCACCAATACGTTTACCTTCAGGAATAGTAAAACTGTCTTTATGGTAAACCAACGCATCTAAAGGTAAACCCACTGAAACATTAGAACGTAAAGTCGAATCAAAAGAAATCAACGAGCAACGTAATGCATCATCTAGCGGCGTGTCGTAGTGTAAAGCACGATCTAAAATAGGTTTACCGTACTTACTTTCACCAATTTGAAAATACGGTGTATCGGTGGTTGCACAAATAAAGTTCCCTTGTGGGTAAACATTATAAAGCTGCATTTCTTCGCCTTTAATCTGACCGCCAACCAAGATACTACATGAATAATTCATCTGTTCTTGAGTATCACTGGTAATGTCTTCAAGCACTTTACGTAAAGTTTTTCCAACCAACTCAGCCACTTCAAACATGGTATTGGCACTATACAAATTCGGCTCTTGGTGCAAAGCCAAAGCATTCTGCAAATGCCCAATCACGGCTTGAGTCGTCGCCAAATTACCCGCTGTTTGCAAAGCAATAAAACGTTCACCTTCAACACCAAAGGTATGCAACTTACGAAATACAGAAATATGATCGACCCCTGCATTGGTTCGGGTATCACTAATCAATACCAAACCCTGCTCTAATCTTAATGCGCAACAATAGGTCATCTTTCTCTCTTTACCTTCAACATGCCAAAACCTGCACCACAGACATCATACTTTCCACCCCACCTTGCTCACGAATACCTCGAACAGGTGCCACATCTAAATAATCACGTCCAACTGCAACGTATATATGATTTTGGGGTGTAAATATCTGGTTACTTACATCGAAACAATACCACTCATTATCCACAAAAACCTCTGCCCATGCATGACTGGCGAGGTGTGGCTGATTTTCATCGTAGATATAGCCCGAAACGTAACGTGCTGGTAATTGTAACGCACGGCACATGGCAATTAATATATGTGCGTGGTCTTGGCAAACCCCCTGACCCGCATAAAAAGCATCAATAGCTGAGGTCGTAACCGAGGTGCTTTCAGGTTGATATGGGACTTGCTGTAAGATTTTTTCAGATAAAACAATTAAATGTTGACGATCTTTTACCGTAACAATTGATTGTGCAAAATCTGTCATGGTCAGGTCACAACAGGTCATTGCTGTACGTTGTAAAAACAGCAATGATGAAACATCGGTTTCAACATAGCCTAACTCCGTCGCATGCAAATCCACCACACCTTGCGCCATGATGGTCAGATAACGATAATCATGACGTTGTGTTGCGGTAATCCATAAATTGTTAAATGCATCACGCTGACACGAATACTGCCCTGGTACACTGATATGCCAATTCTCAACACTCTGATGCCGTGAACTTTGCGGCATCATTTTGATGGATTGAACACTGTTCCGTGCAAGTTCGGTATAGCGATAATGCGTTTGGTGATTCACCATGAGTTTCATGAGGATGCCTCAAATTGATTTTCCAATTTATAGGTAAATGCATAAAACTGATTTAAATAAGGCTGATCTTTTAAGTCTTCCCAACATGGTTGCAAATCCTGCCATCCCATTTGAAATAACCGCTCAATGGTTGGATCAATCGAATCGAACACCGCATGTGTATTGTGTTGAAACCTAAAATAGGTATCTATTTTCTCAACGCATTGCCCAATATGAAAAAATAGAAAAATATCTTCTTGCTCTGTTTTTAAAATATTGCAACAGCTTTGTACCACTTCTTGAATCGCGAGCCCGTCTACTGCCACATTTTTGATCAAAAAATTGAGCTCAGCATAGGCCTGCGCTGTTAATAACCCCCTAAGCTCCTGAATATTGTCCCGCGCAATCTCAAGCTGACTCAATAAAGAATAAGGCTGCTGCCGATCTAACATAAATTGATTCAAGTTTTCTGCATCATCAATATGTAAACAAAGTGCCTGTGCAAATTCTGATGCCTGTTGATCATCAACAAAGAGTAAGTGTCCCGCCACATAACCAATACGGAATAAATAACGTCCTAACCAATAAATATGTTGAGCGCTTGAGCTAAGTAAAAGCATAAATCTCCTCCCTTTTCTTAATATTCAGTCACACAGCCCGCGTTGTTATCATCTTCAGGCTGTGGATATAGTTCAGGAACGTAATGTTTCAACCACCCATGTATCTTTAATTCCACCACCTTGAGAAGAGTTCACCACTAAAGAACCTGCTTGCATGGCAACACGTGTTAAGCCACCCGGCACAATTTCGGTGCGATAAGGTGAGCTGAGTACAAAAGGTCTTAAATCAATATGTCGCTCAGCAACCCCTTCCGCAGTCATGGTCGGAGCGACGGAAAGTGCCAAAGTCGGTTGTGCAATATATAAATGTGGCGTCTCAATCAGTTTCTGTCTGAAACAATCAATCTGCTGTTGATCTGCTTGAGGACCAATCAACATGCCATAACCACCTGAGCCTTGTGCTTCTTTCACCACTAATTTTTCTAAATTACTAAGCACATAATCCAGCTGTTCCGCTTCTCGACACTGATAAGTTGGCACATTATTCAAAATAGGTGCTTCACCTAAATAGAACTGAATCATCTGATCGACATAAGGATAAATCGACTTGTCATCTGCTACACCTGTGCCAGGCGCATTGGCAATCACAACATTGTGCTGTAAATATGCAGACATCAATCCAGGTACACCCAACGTGCTGTCAGGTCTAAAACTGAGTGGATCTAAGAATTCATCATCAACACGGCGATAGATGACGTCTACCTGCTGGCGGCCACGAATAGTTTTGACGAAAACCTTATCATCTTCTACATACAAATCTCGGCTGGTCACCAGTGGCACATCCATTTCACGCGCTAAAAATGAATGTTCATAATAAGCACTGTTAAAGCGCCCAGGTGTAAGCACCACAATTAATGGCTGATCAACATAAGCATTTTCTTCGAGAATTGCTCTTAACAGACTTGGATATTGCTCAATCCCCTGTAAATTATTACTGCTACACAGATCTGGCATCAATTTCTGGCTGATTTTGCGGCTTTCCAGCATATAAGATACGCCTGAAGGGGTTCGCAGGTTATCTTCCAACACAAAGAAATCGCCTTGCCCGTCACGAATGATATCAATACCACTAATTTGTGAATAAACCTTGCCTTTCAACTGGTGCTTTAACATATGCGGCTGGAACGCTTCGTGCGCAATCACTTGTTCTGCAGGAATCAAACCTTCTTTTAAAATATGCTGTCCATGATAAATATCATCTAGAAATAAATTTAATGCTTTGACTCGTTGTGCGCAGCCCGCTGCGATCTTTTCCCATTGCTTCTTTTCAATCACACGCGGTATCAAATCGTAAGGAATGGTACGCTCAGCACCCTCCTGATCACCGTAAACATTAAAAGTAATGCCTTGATAAAGGAAATGCTGTTTTGCTTGTACTTCTAGTGTTTTTAAATCATCTAGACTACGAATACTCAACCATTGTTCAATTTTTTTGGACGCTTCACCATTAAAGCTTTTGTCATCTAACATTTCATTGAAAAATTGTGATTTAAGTTGCTCAAATAAATTGGTGGTCACATTGAGCTGTGAAATAAATGTAGAGGTATCAACGGACGCCACTGGATTGGGTTCTGGTGCATAATAATCTGTGCTGATATGTAGGTTGTGTTCTTGTTCTGACATAGAAACCTCGTCTCATCATTTATTTATATCTAAAGGAAGCAATTTCAATGCCACTTATACAAAATGATCAATTTTCAACCAGACTTAGAATATTTAAGCAAAACTAGGGGCATTTCAGTCGTAAATACGTAATCTAGATAGGATGGACTTGATAATTAAGTATAGTTTTTTTATTGTGTCTGCTTTAGACCATTGAATTACGTATTTCGCTTATGTCATCCATACAAGAAAAAGAAACATCCAATAGCCTTTATCGCCAATGGCAAATCTTATCCCGCCTTTCGACTGGGAAATGGATGGGCACCCGCGAATTACAAGAAATATTAGAACGTGAAGGCATTGATATCAGTCTGCGTACCATTCAGCGTGATTTAAACCAAATTGCTCAGCGCTTCCCAATCGAGAGCAATAAGACCGTACCGCAAGGCTGGCGTTGGCGTTCAGATGCACCTATTCAAAGTTTGCCCCACATGACCAGCTCGCAAGCAGTTACGTTTATGATGGTCGAAGAGCATTTACGTCACTTGCTTCCACCAAGTTTATTAGAAGAAATGACACCTTGGTTTGATCTGGCCAAACGGAGCCTATCGACACAGAATAACGTTCGACAGTGGATTAATCGCGTCCGTATCGTGCCAGCGACACAACCATTGATTCCACCTATCGTCGACAAACATGCGCAACAAGCGATTTATGAAGGTTTATTACAAGACAAACAGATCGAATGTATTTATCGCGCCCGCACCCATCAAGGCGAAGATAAGACCTACATCCTCAATCCACTGGCTTTGGTTCAAAAAGGTGCAGTGATTTATTTAATCTGTACCCGAAACGATAAAACTGAAGTACAAACCTTCGCATTGCACCGCTTTAAAGCAGCAACTGTATTAGAAAGTCGTGCTTTGCACCCTGTGAACTTTGAAATTGATAATTATATCGAGTCAGGTGCTTTGGGCTTCCGTGTTGACTACAGCAAACCAACTGAACAAGTTCATTTAAAACTCACCATGACCGAGAGTACAGCCAAGAGTTTCTACGAAAGCCAGCTAAGTAAAGATCAAATCATTCAACATCTAGAAGAGAATATTGTCGAAGTCTCTGCAACAGTCCCATTCACCTCTCAACTGGTGTGGTGGCTCAGAAGTTTTGGTAAAAAAATGCTGAATATTGAACCCGCTGCCGTTTATAACGCTGTGAAAGAGATTGAAGAGCAAGCCGAATAAAAAAGAGAACCTTTCGGTTCTCTTCGATTTTTTATAAATCTTATTATCCAACACTCAGTATTATTTTTATTATTTAAATGTTCAAACCAACCTCTCTCCCCGCCTTGATCAAAATTGGTTTGTACCTTTTTAAGCGCTTTGATTTAAATTAACATCGGCACGCTAATTCATAGCCATTGTAGCGGATTCTCTTTTTAGTCATGGTTAAACCCTCTTTGTCTGAACGTAGAATCACTATAACGAGGATTTTTTAGACTGTGAAATAACAAAGATTGGAATCAAAATCTAATTTTTTGCTATCGCTGATCTTTGAGTCAAGATCAACTTATCCATCTTCTTTATCAGATAATAAAACTTCGAAGCGATGTAGATGCGTAAAACGCCCAGCCTGTATTTGATATTGATCAATCTGAGGCACTAATCGTTGGAAATGCTCTGACTGTACATGTAAATCCAGTGCTTCACGATCAACCCATTCTTCAATAAAAACAAAATGCCCTTTCTGTTTATGGTCATGATAAAGATCATAGGCAATACATCCGACTTCAGCTTTGGTTTTCTCTACCAGCTCTTGATAAAGCGCTAACACCTCATCAATTTTCTCTGGCTGGATATAGTCTTCAGCAATCAGTTTTAAAGTCATTTAAACTGCTTCTCCCTAAATATTTCCCATAAAAAAAGCTCTCAAATTCATGAGAGCTTTTTTGTCATCGATTCAGCTTATGCTGAAAATGGATGACGTAATACGATTGTTTCTGCACGGTCAGGGCCTGTTGAAACGATATCAATTGGGCAACCAATTAAAGTTTCAATACGACGTACATACGCCAATGCATTTGCAGGAAGTTGGTCAATTTGAGTCAAACCAACAGTAGACTCGCTCCAACCCGGCATTGTTTCATAGATCGGTTTCAAGCTTTCGAATGAAATCGCATCAGAAGAACCTGCACAGCCAGAATCTACATCTTCATAACCCACACAGATTTTTACTTCTTCCAAACCATCTAATACATCAAGTTTAGTTAAGCAAATACCCGATAATGAGTTCACATCAACCGAACGACGTAAAATCTCAGCATCAAACCAACCACAACGACGTTGACGGCCAGTAGACGCACCAAACTCATGACCAACTGTACCTAAGTGACGACCAATCGCATCACCTGTATCTGTTGCTGCATCGTAATGCAACTCAGTTGGGAACGGACCTGCACCTACACGTGTTGTATATGCTTTGGTAATACCCAATACATAGTCTAAATGCAATGGACCCATACCTGAACCAGAGCTTACGCCACCAGCAGTTGTATTTGAGCTGGTTACAAATGGATAGGTACCATGATCGATGTCAAGCAATGAACCTTGCGCACCTTCGAACATGATTGCCTTACCTTCTTTGCGGTAATTATGTAACACTGTTGTTACATCAATCACTAATGGACCAAGAACTTCGCGCCATGCATCACAAAGTGCAAGCACATCTTCAAACTTAACTTCTTCAACGCCATAGAATTGAGTAAGCTGGAAGTTATGCAGCTCAAGCATTTCCTTAAGTTTTTCTTCAAGCAAAGCACCACCACGAATCAAGTCTGCTACGCGTACAGCACGACGTGCAACTTTGTCTTCGTAAGCTGGGCCAATACCGCGACCAGTTGTACCAATTTTCGCGTTACCACGTTTTTTCTCACGTGCTTGGTCAAGCGCAATGTGGTTTGGCAAAATAAGTGGGCAGTTTGGAGAAATACGTAAACGCTCTTTAACAGGTACGCCTTCTTGTTCCAAAATCGCCATTTCTTTAATCAAGGCTTCAGGAGAAAGAACAACACCATTCCCGATTAAGCACAATACGTTTTCACGTAAAATACCTGATGGAATGAGGTGTAATACAGTCTTCTTACCACCTACCACAAGCGTATGACCTGCGTTGTGTCCGCCTTGGTAGCGAACTACCGCAGCCGCTTGATCTGTGAGCAGGTCGACGATTTTACCTTTGCCTTCGTCGCCCCATTGGGTACCAAGTACCACAACATTTTTGCCCATAATAGCCTCATTACATCATGCTGTTAAAATTGGAAACCAAGTCTTAAACTTGGCAATTAAATTTTTTCAATCACCCACTGCCCGTTTTGAGACACCAACTGATGGGTCGCATAAGGCACTGAGCTTAAATCATCATTACCCAACAACTGCACCACACGTGAACCTTTGTCACGTACATCTGCAATTGCATTTAATAAATCTTGATCATTGCCTTTCGGTGCAACCACAGTTTCAATTTCTACAAACTGTGTCGCGCCTAAAGCATATAAATCACAACTAAATCCAGTTGCTGGACGCGCACGTCCAAAATGCTCACCAATACCATCATAACGACCACCTTGAGCCAGTGGCGCGGCACGATTCGGTGCATAAATGGCGTACATCAAACCAGTATGGTAGTGATAACTACGCAACTCGACCACGTCGATGCCAATATTCAGGCCAGACCAACGTGATTGGATTTTCACCAATGTAGATTTCAATGCTTCTAATGCATTTTTGAAATCTGCATCATTTAAAATATCTTGGCTTAAATGCGTTTCTAGTGCATCGAGGTCACTTGCATAACGACCTAAAGCATAAAAATCCGCACCCATCGCTAAATCTTGAGTGAACTCTTCTAACTCTGGGAAAGCTTTACGCTGATATAAGTCAGAAAGTTCACTTTCAGTATTTTTATTTAAGCCAGCGCGTTTAACCAGACTACGGAATAAACCAACATGACCTAAATCTAAATGAGCGCCCTCTAAAGTATGAGTATGCTCAATTAACGCCAACATAACGTTGATCATTTCAACATCTGCTTCGATGCTGTCATGACCATACAACTCTGCACCTAACTGCAAAGGTGCACGGGTTGCATTGAAATTCTGTGGTTTGGTATGCAAGACTGAACCTGCATAGCAATAACGTGCGACACCTTCAATTGGTCGAACATGAGCATCTATACGCGCAACTTGCGGCGTCATATCCGCACGCACACCGAGTAAACGGCCAGAAAGTTGATCAATAACTTTGAAGGTAACTAAATCTAAATCTTGATTAGATTCTGAAAGTAGCGAGAGCGATTCGATGTATTCAATAAATGGCGTATACACCAATTGATAACCTCGAACTGCGAGGAAATCTAAAGCTTCTCGACGCAAGGTTTCAACAACTTGCGCTTGTTCTGGCAATACATCTGCTACCCCGTCAGGGAGCAACCATGTCTCTGAAATGGCCATGTTCCAAACCTAAAATCTGTTCAATGTGGAAGCATCCACACAAAAAGCAACCACATAAAAAAATCGGGTGAATGCCCGATTCAGCGTAGTGTAGCACGAAGATTTCTGTGATGCACCTTCGAATTTGAATAATTCTTTCGGATTTAAGAACCAACTGACTCAATCAAATAGGAAAAATTAACGAGTATATTCAATAGATTGAAACTACTCATTACTCGTATATACCCATGTTCTTACTTCAAAGAACTGCGCAACATCTGAACTATCGCCCTGCTTGCAATTGATCAAGTTTGATTTTTTATAGCATTGATTGCCTGGGCGTTACATGTAAGACTCCGGTTCCGAAATTACGAGCCTTTTAAGCAGCGATTATCCGAAATAAATGAAACGCCTGAAGGTCTTGTGCTTAGCCTTTATTAAAAAAACACACATTCCATTTTTTGATTTCTTTCACCTGAACTCAGGGCTAAAGACTCCCATTCAGGTATAAACACAAAATCGTGCCTAGCATATAAACAGACTGCTCGCTCATTTTCTGGAGATACGCTTAATACAATCCTAGAATGACCTTTAGAAATTGCTAAATTCTTAATTGCAGAAATCAGAAGATCGGCTATACCACGACCACGAAACATAGGGTTAACCCACATCGCGATCACATTAAATTCATGTACAGCGTTTTGAGTTGCGCCAACAATCCCAATTGCCCGATTCCCTTTAATTGCTAAAATATATTGATTTTGAAAATTTTGTGAGGCGCGGTCACGCCATTCAGACTCACTATATTTCTCCGCAGTGGCATAATTAACAGCGAAAACGTCTGGACTATCAAGCAGCGACTCTAAACGAACGGTTTTAAGGATTTTCCAATCCTCCTCGGTGATGAGACGAACCACCAATTCATCAAATTCTGGGCTCATTCAATACCTCGAACTTATCGTGAATCTGATTTTTTATAAAAGATTCCCAGAAATTAACTTAATATTTATTAAGTTCCTTTTCCGCCCTTTACTACAATTTCTAGCAAATTTACCATTTCAACATTTTGCTTTTCTAAAGCAGCGATATTTGCCACAGTCCGATCCAAAACTTCTTGTTGTACATGCATCTTCTTGGCAAGATCTTGCATGATTTCTAAACTCTTTTTCAGATGTAATTCTAGATGCACAACTTTTTCTTCAAGTTGCAAAACTTGAACATCTTGGTTTTGTACGTCTACATTTTTAAACTGAAACCAGAATAAAAAAACAACCGCTACCAATAAAACGATGAGAAAACCCCAAATCACTATCAATGTCATTCGCTGCTCCAAATTATTTTTTATATTTTATTAAAAAATTAATCACAAAAAGATTCGCACAAATCCAGTAAACGATTTGCATATCCCCATTCATTATCATACCACGCAAAAACTTTTGCTTGATGCCCCACTACCATGGTTTGAGTTAAATCTACAATGAGCGAATAAGGTGAATGATTAAAGTCACTTGAAACAAGGTCTTCATCTGTCACTTGCATGATTTGCGCATAATCGTACTGAGCTGCCTTCGTTAATACTTCATTGACTTTATGTACAGTAATTGGTGAATGCGAGACAAAAGTAAGATCAATTGCTGCAACATTTATGGTTGGTACGCGAATCGAATAACCATCAATACGATCTTCCATTTTTGGCATGACTTGTTTTAACGCACCCAAGGCACTCGATGTGGTTGGAATAATATTTTGCCCAGACGCTCGTGCACGACGTAAATCCCGATGCGCATGGTCCAAAACCGATTGATCTGCTGTGACCGCATGAATTTCTGTCATTAATGCGGTATCAATACCAAAGGCATCATCAATAATTTTGACCAACGGCACTAAGGCCTGTGTGGTACATGAGACACTGGAGATGATTTGATCTGTAGCCTTTACGTCATTGTGATTGACGCCATAGACAATCGCTGCATCGACAGAATCAAAAGGCGCAGCACCAATAATCACACGCTTCGCACCTGCCTCAACATGACGTGTGGCATCGGCACGTGAACGGAATAGCCCCGTACATTCAAGCACCACATCAATGTGTAAATCGGCCCAAGGCAATAATTCTGGCTGAGCCTGCTTAAAAACCTGTAGTTTTAACTGACGTTGATTGGACTGGATATTCAAAAAAATATGTTGATTTTCAATTTGAATTTCAACTTGACCTGCAAAACGACCATGTGTCGTATCGTACTTAAACAAATGCACCAAAGTTTGCACATCTGCAATGTCATTGATGGCAACGATTTCAAACTGAAACTGTTTTGGACTTTCAAACCATGCACGTAATACATTTCGACCAATTCGACCAAATCCATTGATAGCGATACGTTGCATGTAGGGTCCTTATTCATAAAAACATCATCTTTTCTATGCTATATGGTAAAACATCAGGCGCATCGTTGAATATAGATTTTTAGCTTAAACACAGTTTTATATGATATTGCTTGTAAAATCGTTGGTGAGGGGCGTATTTTCCGTTATAATTTAGCACCTTTAAAATCTATGCCACGCAATGGGTTCGATTGTAGAACATCAAAAACAACGGACTTTGTTGCATATAGCCAAATTCAAAATTATGGAGTGTCTTGGTTGTGAGTACTCGCTTTATGACATCAGCTGAAATCCGTGAAGCCTTTTTGCGTTATTTCGAATCGCAAGGCCATACACGTGTTGCTTCGAGTTCTCTCGTTCCTGCCAACGACCCAACTTTGCTGTTTACCAATGCTGGTATGAACCAGTTTAAAGATTGTTTCTTAGGTTTAGAAAAACGCGACTATGTCCGTGCTGTTTCATCACAAAAATGTGTTCGTGCCGGTGGTAAACACAACGACCTCGATAACGTCGGTTATACCGCGCGCCACCACACTTTCTTTGAAATGTTAGGCAACTTCTCCTTTGGTGATTATTTCAAACGTGATGCGTTGAAATTTGCTTGGGATTTCTTAACTAGCGAACAATGGTTAGCCCTCCCGAAAGATCGTTTATATGCGACGGTTTATCATACTGATGATGAAGCGTTTGAGATCTGGAATAAAGAAATCGGCTTAGACGCGGATCGTATTATCCGTATCGGTGATAACAAAGGCGGAAAATACGCATCAGATAACTTCTGGGCAATGGGTGATACAGGTCCTTGTGGTCCATGTTCTGAAATTTTCTTTGACCACGGTGACCACATTTGGGGTGGTTTGCCAGGTACACCAGAAGAAGATGGCGACCGTTTCATCGAAATCTGGAACAACGTTTTCATGCAGTTCAACCGTACTGCTGATGGTGTTATGCACCCTCTTCCAGCGCCTTCTGTTGATACAGGTATGGGCTTGGAACGTATCTCTGCTGTTTTACAACACGTTAATTCAAACTATGAAATTGACTTGTTCCAGCACTTATTAAAAGCAGCCGCTGAAATCATTGGTTTAGATACCACTGCAATTGAAGCTGAAGCGAAAGCACAAAATAAACCAGTTGAATATCCAGCATCATTAAAAGTCATTGCTGACCATGCACGTTCATGTTCATTCTTGATTGCTGACGGTGTAAATCCTTCAAATGAAGGCCGTGGTTATGTGTTACGTCGTATCATTCGTCGTGCCGTACGTCATGGTAACAAGCTAGGTGCAACAGGTTCATTCTTCTATAAGATGTTACAGCCACTGATTGAAGTCATGGGTGAAGCATATCCTGAACTTGCAGCTCAACAAGCACGCATCGAAGCACAACTGCTTAAAGAAGAAGAGCAATTCGCTAAAACACTTGAGCAAGGCTTGAAGTTGTTAGAAGGTGAATTAGCGCAACTGAAAGGCAATGTGATTGCTGGTGAAACCGTATTTAAACTTTACGATACTTACGGCTTCCCAACAGATTTAACTGCTGATATCGCACGTGAACGTGATCTCACGATTGACGAAGCTGGCTTCGAAGTTGAAATGGCAGCACAACGCCAACGCGCACGTGATGCAGGTAAATTCGCAGTTGACTACAACAGCATTGTGAAAGTTGAAGGCGAAACCCAATTTGACGGTTATGATGCAACTCAAGGCCAAGGTCAAATTGTTGCAATCTATAAAGATGGCGTGCAAGTTGATGAAATCAACGAAGGTGACGAAGCGCTTATCGTATTGAACCAAACTCCTTTCTATGCAGAAAGCGGTGGTCAAATCGGTGATACAGGTATCTTCAAAAACGATACAGGTATCTTCGAGGTACAAGATACTAAAAAATCTGGCGGTGCTTTTGTCCATCAGGGTATCGTGACCATGGGTAGCCTAAAAGCAGCTCAGAATGTTGAAGCTACCGTTAAAGCAGACATTCGTGCAGCAACAGCGCGTAATCACTCAGCGACTCACCTTCTACATGCGGCTTTACGTCAAATTCTGGGTGAGCATGTACAACAAAAAGGTTCTTTGGTTGCAAGCGATATTTTACGTTTTGACTTTGCCAATGACCAACCTGTGTCATTTGAACAATTGCAACAGATTGAACGTTTAGTCAATGCCGAAGTCATTGCCAATAGCCCTGTAACAACTGAATTACTTGATATTGAATCAGCGAAAGCCAAAGGCGCAATGATGCTGTTCGGTGAGAAGTATGGCGAAGAAGTTCGCGTACTGTCTATGGGTTCTATTATTGAAGAGAAAAACTTCTCTATCGAACTTTGTGGCGGTATTCACGTTAAGCGTACGGGTGATATTGGTCTATTTAAAATCACTTCTGAAGGTGGTGTTGCTGCGGGTGTTCGTCGTATTGAAGCCGTGACTGGCAGCAAAGCGCTTGAAGTAGTTCAAAAAGCAGAAACAGATATCCAAATCATCAACGGTTTGTTGAAAGCGCAAAAAGACCAAACTGTAGAGAAAGTTGAAGCAATTGTTGAAACTGCTTCTAGCCTACAAAAGCAAATCGAACAATTGAATCAAAAATTAGCCAGCTTCCAAGCGGCTGAACTTTTAGATCAAGTGAAAGAAATTGCAGGTCGTCAAACGCTTATCACATCGGTAAAAGGTTTAGATGCCAAATCATTACGCAATCTTCATGACAGCGTAAAATCAAAATTAGAAGATGCAGTCATTATTTTAGCTGGTGTTGAAGGTGATAAAGTGAGTTTAATCGCTTCCGTCGCTAAACAATACGCTGCAACTCTAAAAGCAGGTGACATCATCAAACACTTGGCTCAAGAGCTTGGTGGTAAAGGTGGTGGTAAACCTGACTTAGCACAAGGTGGCGCGCCACTTAACGAGAAGTTTGATCAAGTCATTGCAGCATTACCTGCTTGGCTTGAGCAGTAATAAAGACTTCACTTTTGTGTAACTGACCCTGATGCCTCTCAGGGTCATGGCTTATATGGAACAACTATGGCATTAATCGTTCAAAAATATGGCGGTACCTCTATGGGTACTCCTGAGCGCATTTTAAATGTTGCTCATCGTGTCAAGCGTTGGCATGATCATGGCCACAAGGTGGTCGTGGTTGTATCAGCAATGAGTGGTGAAACTAACCGCTTACTTGCGCTTGCCAAAGCCATTACCAGCACCCCTGACCCACGTGAATTAGATCAAATGGTGTCAACGGGTGAACAAGTAACGATTTCCATGTTAGCGATGGCACTGAATTCAATTGGTGTAGAAGCTAAATCATATACAGGTCGTCAAGTTGGTATTAAAACTGACAGCGCGTTTACCAAAGCACGTATTGAATCAATTGATACTGATGTAATGACCGCTGATTTAGATGCGGGCCGTGTCATCGTTGTCGCTGGTTTCCAAGGTTATGATGCCAATGGCAATATCACCACTCTAGGTCGTGGTGGTTCTGATACTTCAGGCGTTGCGCTTGCAGCAGCACTAAAAGCCGATGAATGCCAAATTTATACCGATGTAGATGGTGTTTATACCACCGATCCTCGTGTAGCGCCTAAAGCGAAGAAAGTTGACCGTATTTCTTTTGAAGAAATGCTAGAAATGGCATCTTTAGGTTCGAAAGTTTTACAAATTCGCTCTGTTGAATTCGCAGGCAAATATCAAGTGCCATTACGTGTATTATCGAGCTTTGATAACGATAATGATGGCGCATTTGATGAAGATTTCAAACAAAACGTAGGCACACTAATTACGACTGAGGCGGAAGACGATATGGAACAACCAATCATCGCAGGTATTGCATTTAACCGTGACGAAGCAAAACTCACTATTTTAGGTGTTCCTGACGAGCCAGGTATCGCCTCTAAAATCTTGTCTCCGATCAGTAATGCCAACATCGAAGTGGATATGATTATCCAAAATGTTGAAGAAGACGGCACAACCGATTTTACTTTTACTGTAAATCGTAATGACTTGGCAAAAGCAAAAGCGATTTTAGAGCAAACTGCAAACAGCATTGATGGTTGTGAAGTTGTGACACGTGATGACATCGTAAAAGTGTCTATCGTTGGTGTTGGTATGCGCTCTCATGCAGGTGTAGCGAGCAAAATGTTCACTGCATTAGCTGAAGAAAGCATTAATATTCTCATGATTTCTACATCAGAAATCAAAGTTTCGGTAATCATCGAAGAAAACTATTTAGAGTTGGCAGTTCGTTGTTTACATACAGCTTTTGGCCTAGATCGTGAACACGGCGAAAGCAGTGCACGCGCTTAATTAATAGCTGCTTAAACATATTTACTCGCAAGTAAATAAGAAAAAAAACAGAGCCACTATAGTTTTTCTTATAGTGGCTCTGTTATATTAGCCTTGAGGTTTTTAAAAAGACTCTCACAGAACTTACGAAAAAAAATGTTTTTTACATATTTCTGTTAGAGTTTTCTGTATATTAGGCTGTGCTTTCAAACAATGAATTCCCTGTCGCAAGTTTAAGCGTCTAGCAAGGAGATAAACATGCTGATTCTGACCCGTCGTGTCGGAGAAACATTAATGATTGGGGATCAAGTCAGTGTTACTGTGCTTGGCGTAAAAGGCAATCAGGTGCGTATTGGTGTAAATGCTCCAAAAGAAGTTTCTGTGCATCGTGAGGAAATTTACCAACGTATCCAACATGAACGTGCCATGCATGAGCATCTGCAACATCTTGATCAAGATTACCAACATTCTTATGAAGAAGAGAATAATGATTTTTCTCAACATAATAACTTCAATCGTTAATATGCCGCATTCTTCTCGAATGATTAAAGCGACTAAAATTAGTCGCTTTAATTGTTTTTACAGCCCTAATGCCTTCTTGACAGGTGCATAACTACGACGGTGTTGGTCAATGACACCATGAGCAGCAATCGCTTCAAAATGTGCTTTAGTTGGATAACCTTTGTGTTTGGCAAAGCCATAATCAGGATATTGCTGATCTAACTCATGCATTTGACGGTCACGCGTCACCTTAGCCAAAATACTGGCCGCACTAATTTCTGCATGGCTAGCATCCCCACCCACAATCGCTTCACATGGAATCGTAATACCTTTAGGAATCTGATTACCATCCACGATTACTTTTGCTGGAGAAGTTGCCAACCCTTCTACTGCACGACGCATTGCAATAAATGTTGCTTGTAAAATATTAAATTCATCAATTTCAGCATGGGTTGCTTCAGCAATTGACCAAGCTAAAGCTTTTTCTTGAATCTCCAAGAACAGCTTTTCCCGTTTTTTTTCGGTTAACTTTTTAGAATCATTTAAACCCTCAATCGGGTTATTCGGATCTAAAATGACTGCGGCAGCAACAACGGAACCCACCAATGGTCCTCGCCCTGCCTCATCTACACCAGCAACTCTCATAAAAAAATCTCTAAAGGCCGATGACTCAGCCTTATCTTATTAACCTACTTTCTTGAAAGTTTCAGCCACACAAGCATTTACAGTTTGAGAAACCACTTGAGTTACAATCGTCGCACGCGCTGTCGGATCAATCGCTGCTGTCGCTAATTCAACTGCGGTTACGCTGTTTGGCGCTTTTTCACTGACACAGCCACACACTTCAGTTTGAATATTTTCACGCTGTTCTGCGGTCATTACGCGTGTCGCAGTTTTCCATGCTGGTAGTGTATTAATCTCATTAATACATTTGGCATTTACAGCAACTTTTAACGCAGCCATACCTAACTGCTGTGAAGTTGTACCCACTGAGTTATTTCCATCTGGAGTAACACAGCCTGTTAAAGCTAAAACAACAGGAGCAACAATAAGTACCAACTTTTTCATGATTTCTATTCCGTATCTAAATTTTGGCAGGCGTATTGTGCCTAAATGACACGTTTTATGATATGACCCTGTGCTATCTTTACATAATATAACAATGATAAATGATTTATAAGCACTACAACGTTCCACTCGTAAAACGCTCCGTTACATTTACACTGTATGAGCAGGAAAAAGTGCTATCTAAAATCAAAGAACTCATATCACAGCTAGGATGTTGCGATGTCAACCTCAGCACAATATTACACACGCACTGCGCAAGTTTTACATTGGCTCATGGCTGCTATTTTTATCATTGCTTGGCTTATCGGTTTTTATAGTGGCAATTTTCTCAGCTACGATGCCGATGGGAGTTTCAAAGGAACAGTCATTACCCTACATAAAAATATAGCAACCACCATTATCTTCTTAGTCGTTATCCGTATTTTTTGGCGCTACACCCACCCTGCACCTGAATTACCAAATACCATGTCACCAACAATGAAAATGTTGGCACATGTCGGGCATTTATTCCTCTACCTCATGCTGCTAGCACTACCAATCACAGGCTGTCTATTTAGCTGGAGTGCTGGACATCCTGCTCCTATTTTATACTTATTTGAAATTCCACGTTTAGTACAAGATAATCCTGAATTATTGGCTATCGTTAAACCTTTACATATTTACTTGTCATGGTTTGCAGGTCTCCTCGTTGCAGGGCATGCTTTGGCTGCCATCAAACATCACCTAATTGACAAAGATAATGTCTTACTCAGTATGTTACGCCAGCCTAAATAAACCTTAAGACAGAAAAAAAACCGCTTTACGCGGTTTTTTTTATTTAGATCTTTTTCACTTCTGCAATCCACTTTTGCTTTTCTTCATCCGAAATGAATGAAGCTTCAAAAGAATTAATTGCCAATTGCTTTAATTCATCATTGCTTAAATCCAACGCTTGCTGAATTGCAACGAAGTTATCATTCATATAACCACCGAAATATGAAGGATCATCTGAGTTCACAGTGACATGTACGCCCTGTTGCAACAAACGTCGAATGTTGTGCTCAGCCATGTCTTTTACAACACAAAGCTTTAAGTTACTTAAAGGACAAACTGTTAAAGGCATTTTCTCAGCGATTAAGCGCGCCATTAAGCTTTCATCTTCTTCAGAACGCACACCATGATCAATACGGTTTACTTTTAACAAGTCTAAAGCTTCCCAGATATACTCTGGTGGACCTTCTTCACCCGCATGTGCCACGATCAAGAAGCCAGCTTCACGGGCTTTAGCAAATACACGCTCAAATTTCGCTGGAGGATGCCCAACTTCACTTGAGTCTAAACCGATCGCAATAATGTCATCTTTGAATGGCAATGCTTGTTCAAGCGTTTCAAATGCTTTCTCTTCGCTTAAATGGCGCAAGAAACACATAATCAACTGAGAACTAATTCCCAACTTTTCTTGTGCATCTTTACAAGCACGTTTTAAACCAGCAAGCACGGTTGCAAATTCAACCCCACGTTCAGTATGCGTTTGTGGATCGAAGAACATTTCGGTATGTACCACACGATCTTCAGCACACTTTTCAAAATATGCCCAAGCAAGATCATAGAAATCTTGTTCAAGCACAAGCACATTTGCGCCTGCATAATAAATATCTAAAAAAGATTGAAGATTATGAAAGTTATAGGCTTGCTTCACTTCTTCAACCGATTGATAAGGAATCTGAATCTGATTACGCTGTGCAATAGCAAACATCAGTTCTGGTTCAAAAGTCCCTTCAATATGCACATGCAATTCGGCTTTGGGTAAAGCACGAATCAGCTCGATTTGATTCATATTAACTCCACGTCTAAAGAAAAAAGGGTGTTATCGAAATAACGCCCTTTTAGGCTCTCTTCACAATGAGCTGCAAACACATACAGCTCAAGAAGAAAATGATAAAAGAATTTGCTTAGCCGCCAAATGCAACAAACTTGAATACCCACAGTGCCGCAATAATCCAGACCATATAAGGAACTGTCTTTGCTTTTCCTGTCAGTAATTTAACCAATGCATAGCTGATAAAGCCCATCGCGATACCATCTGCAATTGAATAGGTAAATGGCATAAACACGATGGTTAAAAATGCAGGAACGGCTTCTGTAATGTCATCCCAATCGATATGTGTGATCCCTTGGATCATCAACACACCAATGAATAACAATGCAGGTGCTGTCGCGAAACCTGGAACAGATTGAGCCAATGGCGCCAAAAACAAGCAACCAATGAATAGGAATGCAACAACAACCGCAGTTAAACCCGTACGTCCACCAGCCGCAACACCAGAAGCTGACTCAATATAAGGCGTTGTAGACGATGTACCTAAAGCGGCGCCTGCGACAATTGCTGTTGAATCTGCAAATAATGCTTTTTTCAAACGTGGCAATTTACCATCTTGAAGTAAACCTGCACGATGCGACACACCCACCAGCGTACCTGTACTGTCAAATAAATCGACAATAAAGAAGACAAAAATGACCCCAACCATACTAGCGGTAAATAGACCTTCAAAGTCCATTTGCATAAAGGTAGGTGCTAGAGAAGGAACTTGACCAACAACGCCCTTAAACTCATTTAAGCCCATTGCGGTTGCAATTGCAGTTACAACTAAAATACTGAGAATGATCGCACCACGCACTTTAAACTGATGCAAAACCACAATCATTAAAAAGCCGAACAGTGCCAACAATACCGTTGGTTGCTTGATATCGCCCAGACCCACCAAAGTCGCTGGATTATCAACAATAATGCCTGCATTTTTCAGTGCAATTAGGGCTAGGAATAAACCAATACCGCCACCAATTGCGAATTTCAGTGACATTGGAATCGCATTGACAATCGCTTCACGAATTTTAAAGAAGCTAATCGCAAGGAATACCAAACCTGACACAAAAACTGCGGCTAGAGCAGTTTGCCAAGGCACGCCCATGCCTAAACAAACGGAATAGGTAAAATAAGCATTTAAGCCCATACCAGGTGCCAGTGCGATTGGGTAGTTCGCAATAATCCCCATGACCAAACACCCAATTGCCGCAGCCAAACAGGTCGCAACAAACACGGCACCATGATCCATGCCAGTTTCAGAAAGAATGAGTGGGTTTACAATGATGATGTAACACATCGTCAAGAATGTAGTTACACCTGCTAGAACTTCCGTTCTAAAGTTGGTTTTGTTTTCGCTCAACTTAAATAAGCGTTCCAACAAACCAGCCGAAGCATTAGGCGTTGTCATAACATAGCACCTGTTGAAATCTAAGATCGTAGAATGTGAAATCTATACGTTTGTGTTTGCAATCTTTTTTGAATGTACACAAAAATGTATACAAGGCTAAAAGCAATCTATATGCCAGCTTTGCACTTGTTACACAGAAGATATGTATAAATTCGATTCCGATATCAAAACGTAAAAAGCCGCATATCAAGATGCAGCTTTTTATTTAATGGTAAATATTTTAACAGATTCTACTCAAAACTTGAGTATCACAATACAAAAAAAGCGTATTTCACGATCAATCTCAGACGATTGAATCAGCAATGACCTTTTAGCACCACACAAAACTACTGATTACGCTGATAAGAGGATAAATGCGTATGTTGGTTATGCTGTATCGTATTCAAGCTGTTTTCGGCATCTTGAACAATTTTCATGAGCTCTTGGCGTTTCTTAGTTTGGGCATCGACATAGGCGACATAACCCAAAATAAATACAGAGAAAACCAAAGCGATCGCAATTTTAATCTTCATTATTATTATCTCTATTATAAAGTTTTCTTTAATGCTAACAAAAAAGACTGAAAAGGAGAACAAAAACGCATATTAAAATCACAAATGATAACCACATCACAATTATACAGTTATTCTAATAAGTTTTTGCTTAATTTTCACTCAATCAAATATTAGAATATTCCAGTTTTTTTAGCAATGCCATTTTATATAATTCAATAAGATAGATTAAAACTATATCTTTAAAATTAAAAATTTTTTCATTTTCATGATGTAAAAAACAAAAAGCACTTTTGCCTTAGCAAAAGTGCTCATCTTTACATTGATGTTTTTTTGGGATTAGAACTGATAGTTCAAACGCACCAAGAAGTTGCGTGGTGTACCTGGCATAGACGGATCTCTCCAGTATTCTTTATCGGTGATGTTGTTTACAGCAACTGTTGCTCCCCAACGTTCATCTTTATAACCAATAGCGGCATCTAAACGTGTCCAACCTTCAATTTTCGCTGTGTTCGCATCATTTGTATAGAAAGATCCAACATATGTTGCACCAAGCTCTCCATAAACTTTTTCAGTTGGTAAATAACGAACAAATAGATTACCCGTATTCTCAGATACCTTTGCCAACTGATTGTCTTTCAAACGAGATGCTTCAGGAACATTGCTACGAACGTCCTTATTCCATTTAGCATCCGTATAACCATAGCCACCACGAACAAATAAATTATCCATCACTCGGCCAATAAAGCTAAACTCTAACCCTTTTGAACGCTGTTGTTGACCAACGGCCCATTGTTCAGGATGCTTAACTTCATCAGGACGATAACGAATATTGTTTTTTGTAATATCATAAATTGAGAATTGAGTATTTAATCTATCATTCAACCAATCACTTTTAACCCCAATTTCATACTGTTCATTGTATTGTGGTTCAGCATCGTAAACACCAGGGCTTTGAGTTGGATCAATACTAATCATTCCTCGGCCACCATATGGCGCAAAGCTCTTGCTATAAGAGGCATAAAAACTTTGGCTCTCAATAGGCTGCCACACAAATCCCATATTCGGGCTAAACGTTTCACCATCATATGACTGCTTCTTATCGGTCATCATATTATGTGTTTTAAACTCAAATTGATCGTATCGTGCTCCAAGCATCATTTTAATGGTTGGAGTTAAACTTACTAAGTCTTGAATAAAAATAGCTTTATTTTCTGCATTATGTTGACTATAAGACGTCATTGGTGTCCGACCAACCGTCTGACTGAATAACGGAGAAGCATAATTATCATTAGGGTTGTGCGGGTTAATATATCCGTAATATTTACCTGCATATTGACCGCTCGAATAGTTCCCCAATTTTGGATCTCTATCTTCATGCGTCCAATCACTGCCTACCATGATGTTATGTTCAAATGACCCCGTTTTGAATTTACCAGTAATATCAAAAGTATTCATTACAGTTTTATTCATGGTCTCTTGCCAAGCATAGCTTTGACGGAGGTAGCCATTCCAATCACATTTCGCAGGCTTACTTTCTAAAGTCAAATTATTATCGCAATAGGTTCCACCAAAGAAATTATCAAAGTTTTGATATGCTTGGCGATAACTCGCAGCCCAATGGAATTTCCAATCTGGTGCAAACTCGTATTTCACATCAGTACGAATTGTTTGTAATTCATCTTCAATAAAATCAGAGCTACGCGCAAAAGCATTTTTAATAGAAACACCCTTTGGTAAATTTTCATATGACGGACCACGATCAGGTGTACGATCTAATCTGTCATAGGTATATTGCGTCGTCCAAAGCAACTTCTCATCATCACTACGATAGGTCACACTTGGAGAAATCATTTCAATTTGTGAACCAATACCTGAGCGAAAGCTATTGGTATCAGCTTTTTCACCAGTTAGACGAATAGCCCAATTATCTGTTAGAACCTGATTAAAATCTAAGGTCCCCCCGATGTTTTCATATGAACCAGCATAGACTCCAACTGAACTTTTAGAGTCAAAATTGGCAAATTTGGTAACCATATTGATCACACCACCGCCAGCACCACGACCATAAAGTACAGAAGCAGGTCCTTTTAAAATCTCAATACGCTCCACATTCGCAGTACTACGACGTAATTGCCCACTTTCACGAACACCATCACGATAGATATCCCCTTCATCCGCTTTAAAACCACGAAGTGAAATTCCATCACCACGTGTATCGTAATTTGTGGATACACCTGGCGTGCCTTGTAGCATGACACTTAAATCATTTGCGCCATAGATTTTGTATTTTTGCACATCAATGGTATCGACAGTCTGTGGAATATCTTTTTTCTTAAGGCCATTACGTGTCACACTTGCCTGATCATAATCAATATAACTTTTGATCGGATCAAGCTCACTCATCGCTTCAATTTTAATGGTTGGCATCACTGCCGTTGGTGCAACTGTCTCATTGGCAAATGCATACTGTGCTTGCAATAGCATCATGGTTAACAAGCTAACTTTAAAAATAGGCTTGTGATGCATATTTGAAGGTAAAGAACTCATAAAATTTCTCAAAAAAACTCAGACAAAAATTAAAAAAATATTAAAAATAAAAAAACGCTACAATTTTAATAAAAATCATTCTCATTTTCACCTACTTTTGCACTATTTTTTGAATTTTAAGTTTACTTATTGCTCATATAGAATTTTGGCTATTTTCCCTATCAAGCTTATTGATGATAAAAATATTTTTAAATCTTTGAGTTATCGGCACTAAATTCCATTTTTCTACACAATTGTACATTAGGCTACACAGAAAATAATTTGATCATTTTTTGGGGGTCTAGGATGAAATATGCTGTTTATTGTGGAAAACTGAGTGTGCTTAGTTCAGCCTTACTCAGTATAAGTGCTTCAATGTTTGCTGCCGAACCCGTTACTGAGAGTTCCGCACCCACAGTATCCGAGTCAAGTCCCCAGGTTTTACCTACCCTTTCATTCAAGGCTTCAGCCGAACCAAAAAAAGCAAAAGATGATGATATTAGTGCTGTCCCTAAAACCATCATTACCCAAGAAGAAATGCTGCAATATGGCGACCAGTCTGTGATGGATGCTTTACGACGTGCTGCTGGCTTTCAAATCCCTGCTTTTGGCCAAGGCCCACGCGGTGGTGGTGGTGCTTCAGGCATGCGTTTCCGTGGTGGTGGTGCGCCAACATTTTTAGTCAATGGCGAGCCTGTGCAAGGTGGCCCACGCGGTGGTATGTCAGTCATTGACACCATTAGCCCTGAAATGATTGAACGTATTGAAGTGGTCAAACAACCGAGTGTTGCTCAAGCTTCTGTTGCATCATCAGCGGTGATCAATATTATTTTAAAAGAACCTCTGGATACCCGTTTAAATGGCTCAGTGAAACTTGGCTATGGCTTACGTGATAGTGGTGAACAACAATCTGAACGCAAGCAAATCAACATTCAAGCAGATGGTCGTGAAAACCAGTGGTCATATAGCATTTCAGCCAATCAAATGTGGATGGATAATACTTCGATTACCAAAACTGAAACCGCAACAGGAACACGCGAACAACTTCGTACCACCAACCGCACCATGCAAATGTTTTCACCACGTTTGCAATACGATCTCGATGATCAGCAAAAGTTGATTGCAGAATTGTTCTATCGCAATATCAAAATGGATGGTTATTCAACCAATCAAACTCAAGATGATAAGAACGATAGTATTCGCTTAAATACGCGTTATGAGCGTAAGGACAAAGACCTGAGTGATAAAATCCGCCTATCTGTCGAACGTCAAACGGAAACCCAGCTCACGCGCTCGCCACAAAATACAATTTATACCGATGAAACAGTAAATGAGTACGGTCTTGCCTATGATGGCGTTCGTAAATTAGATAAAGACCGTCAAATTAAATTTGGTTTTGATACCCGCAGCAACGAACTCGATAGCAATGTGAGCAAAAGCCTCGATGAACAACGCTATGCTGTTTATGGTGAGGGTAGCTGGCGTTTTACAGACCGCCAAACAGTGACTTTAGGTGCGCGTCAGGAATGGCTGAATCGTTCAGGCTTGGTTGATTATCAAGATCAACATTTAAGTCCTGTTTTGGCCTATCGCTTTGACCTGACTGAGCAATGGTCAATTCAAACCAACTTGAGCCAAGCTTTTAAGAGCCCGAATACCGATCGGCTGATTCCGAATGTGACTGTCTCTACAGATAGTGATGCTGGGAGCTTGAATAATCCTGATCGCGGTGGTAATCCAAACCTAAAGCCTGAAAAAATCCGTGCTGCTGAATCGACCCTCGCCTATGACTCTGCGAGTGGTGGAGTGAGTGTTACAGCGTATCATCGCGAAATTAAAGACTACATTGAAAAAGTCATTGCACTTGAAGGCTCACGTTATGTAGAACGTCCACAAAACCAAGATCAAGCGACCACTTATGGTGTTGAATTCTCAGGACGCTACGCACTCAAACAAACAGAAGCTGGACATGCATTTATGCTCAACGGGCAAGTGTCAACGATTCGTGCCAAGATTGAAGATGGACAACATAATGAACGTTTGGTCAGTGATGTTGCCCCTTATAATGCCAGTGCTGGTATGTCTTATAGTTACAAGCCTTGGCAACTATCGACCAGTATAAACGTCAGTTACACACCTGAATTTACCCGTGCTTTAGATGGCCAACCTTATGATCGCACCACCAATGAGCGTTTTAGTTTAGATTTAAGTGCAACTAAACGCTTTACACATGGTTGGGCAGCGAGTCTTAATCTAAATAACATTTTGAGTACCAACTATAAAGAGCGCCTTACCAACCAAACGGATGGCAGCTTATATCAGGCGAGAACCAATGAAAGTATTCCTTCATTACAGTTTAGCCTTGAGAAAAAATTCTAATTTTCTAACGCTTTTAAATGATTGAAGCATCAAGAGTCAGCTTATCTCAAGCTGACTTTTTTAATTTCAAAAACAAATATTAAAACTAAATGATGGCACTCGCGTATGTTTAGGGTGCTATGATCTGCACCCAATTCTAATTAGCTACTTAAAACAAGATGAAAACCGAATTAAAAGCAAAAATCATCCATGTCTGCAATGAAAAAATCGCCAAAAAAGGCAGCAATGTAGGACTTTCATTTTATGCTTTCTTCGCCAATAAAAATGATAATCCTGAACTTCTCATGGAGGCTGCTGAATGGTGGATCATGGAACATCGACTGGATCACTTTGAAAAAGCCAGCAAAATTAAAGCACTGGTTTTAGCTGAATCCGATTAATAAACATCTCGCTGGTAGCGTTGTTCCTGTTTGAGTTGCTCCACCAAATCAAGCCCTAAAACCTCTTTTAATGCCTGATCAACGCCACCCGCCATTCCCTTGAGGCTACCACAGACATAAATTGCTGCACCCTGTGCAACCCAAGTCTGTAATCGAGCGGATTGAGCTTTTAAACAGTCTTGTACATAGATTTTCTCAGCTTGGTCACGCGAAAATGCATAATCGACTTGATCGAGAAAACCATGTTGCTGCCAATAGTGAATTTCCGTCTGATAAAGATGATCAAATTGCTGCTGTCTTTCACCAAAAATCAACCAGTTTTGCTTATAACCCCAATGCTCTCTCTGGCGTAAATGTGCCAGTAAACCCGCAATCCCCGTACCATTTCCAATCAAGATCAAAGGCCTTGCATCATACGGCAAATGGAAACTTGGATTATGACGAATATGAGCCTGTAAAATTTGGTCTTGCTGCAAGCCTTGTGTCAGCCAGCCAGAACCTAAACCCAGACCTGTTTCCGTATGTTGCTGCCTGACAACTAACTCGATAAAACCATTTTCAGCCAAGCTTGCAATGGAATATTCACGTTTGGGTAAGTACTCAAATTGTGCCATCCACTGCTCAAAAGATTGCTCTGCTTTGGTTGGCAATTTTCTTAAATTCAGGGTGTTTAATTGAGTGGTCAACTCAGAAGTAATCTGTTGTTGTTGAGATTGCAAAAACGCCTCAATATCATCCAGATTGTTTTCGCATTGGATCTCTAAAATATCACCTGATGACCAGACCAAATCTTCATCACCAATCAATTGAACTTTATAAATAGGTTCGCCAATACTGCCTTTATTTAAACACTGCCGATGTGCAAACTTTAATTGCAGCATCTGCTCAGAATGGGTTAAATCACTGAATTGCATCGAGGTCAGTTGCTCTAAACTACTCAACCATTGTTCCAAATCACGGCTATTCAGCTGGTCTACCAAAACTGTATCAAATAGAGCTTGTGCCTGTTGTTGAACTAACCATTGTTCTAATCGCTGCCCGAACTGACAAAAGTTAGCATAGCGTCGGTCTCCCAATGCCAATATTGCAAAAGATAAATGGGATAAATCTAAGCCTTGAGTAAAAGCTTTATTCACAAAGGATTGTGCACTATCAGGTGCATCCCCTTCACCATAGGTACTGACCACCCATAAAATTCGCTGTTGTTCAGTTAAATCATTAATACTCAGATCTTGAATATTCCTAACCACAATCTGATCATCAACTAAACGTAATTGTTCAGCGGTATGCCTCGCCCAGATTTCAGCATGTCCAGACTGACTGGCATAGACCACCAAATAAGAGGGATGCGATTGTAGCGATGATTTTGAATTTCTTTGCTGCAAATATAGCCACGCAATGACAAAAAGATGCAGACTCAATAATATTGCCAATATAGCAATAACCATCAGCACAGCCTGAGTCATGATGTCACCTTAAATGGCAAACCAAATGAGTAAAATAATTGCCGCTAGACTGCCTGCTGTGAGCAGCAAATGCGTAATTAAGCGGGTTTTAATAGTGAGAAATAAAATATAGCCAGCGAGGGACAATAAAATGATGATGATCGCACTGATATCAATTAACCAATGCCATGTTGCACCGACATTCTTACCACGATGCAAATCATTCAATAAAGACACAGTGGTTGCTGGTTTTTGGGTAATTTCAACTTCACCTTGATCCATCAGTACCCAAAGATCTGTTGAACCTGCTGGACTCTCCAAACGAATCATCACCTCCCCATCCATCACTTCACTACTTTTATAGCGCCCAATCAATGAATGCTTGTCACGAACAAAATCCAGAATCACCTGACTTGGATTTTCTTGTTTCTGAATTGCACTCACAAAGGCTGGTGGCAACGTAATTTTCGTTATTTGCTCATCATTAGATGATTTAAACCAATCAGGATTATTCAGAAATAGCCCAGTTGCAGCAAAAAAAATCAGTGCGATGAAAGCAAATGCAGAGAGCCAGCCATGCACATAGCGTGCATGGCGGTAAAAATCACGACGTTGATACAAGAGATAAGCCTCGTAAATAAGTAGGGCTTGTAATTAAGCACCACGTTGGAAGTTTAATTTCAGCGTACCAATCTCGGCCTGTGCAGGAAGTGTTTTTGTTACAGGCTTAGGGCCAACCTCTAACTCAAAGCTTTGATAAGAATGATCGCCATGCTCGCGAGAGGTTTCAATATGAATTAAATATTTACCTGCATCCACAGCTTTGCCTGCTTCATCTTTACCATCCCAAGCCAAACGATACTGTCCTGGTTGACGTGATGGCTTAGCCACTGCATCTAAATTTGGCATTTGGCGGCCATAACGACGCCACCATACATAATTTGAGTTCAGCCACTTCTCATCTTTGCCCCAAACTGCAAGCGTGCGAACTAATTTTTTATCGCTGTCAGTCACCCAAACGGACACATAAGGTGCACGATAATTATCGACAGCAAGTTTTGGAATATTCACTTCAATTTGAGCCTGATAACCTTTAGGCCAAGCCGTTGCTGCACCATTTGCAGCCACATGTCGCATGATCGCAGGCTGATTGGCATCTAAAAGCGTAGACCAACCTGAACTTTGATAACTGCTGCCATCACTCGCAACCAACTGGGCTTCAAAACCAACCAATTGTTCAATCAGCTGCATGCCTTCATAAGGCGACATTGCAGTTAAAGCCGTTGCCAAAGCATCTGCATCTGCAGCACACTGCCCAACGACGACACATTGCTCAACGGTTTGAATTGGCATACCTGTTTGCGGATTGAGCAAATGCGATTGACCCGCCAATGAACGGTAACCTTGACCACTAAAAGCAACAGCTTGATCTTTAATATTTAAAACTAGTGTTGGTGCTGTATTATCAAAGCGTTCATTCGGATCTTGAATACCAATTTTCCAGCCCGCTTGTTGTGGTGATTGACCCCACACTCGCATATCACCACCAATATCGATCAAAATCCCCTGTAAATGCGGCACGGCTTGTTTAGCGGCAATCAGGGCACGATCAATTACATAGCCTTTTGCGTATGCATCTGGTGCAATTTTGACAGCTGAATCAAGCTTAATCTGTTTGGTTTTTGGATTTAACTCAATACTCTGTGTCTTTAACTGGCGTAATAAAGCTTCTTGGGTTTGATCATCCAGGCTTTGCACGTGATTGCTGTTTTCCCAAAGCTGAATAAGCTGACCTAAACGTGCATCAAAACCTCCACAGGTTGCACTGCGCCACTGCTCACAAGCAGCAATCACTTCATACAGCTCAGGGGAAGCCACAATCTGTTGTTCACGATTGAGTTGACTGATTTCGCTGTCATCACGCCACACCGATAAAATCTTGTCCAATCGTGCTACTTCGTTCTGAATTGCCTGTAATGCCTTTTCTGCATCTTTTTGATGTGCAGTGGTTACAACAACATCTAAAGAAGTTCCTAAAATATGATCTTGATGAAAACTATAGCTTGGCGTCTGAATTGGAGCCTGTAATATCTGAGAATCTTTAACACTGCTTTCATTGGCCTGTGCTACGGTAATTGGCGACATAAATACAGCAATTGCTGCCATCAACGGTGATAAACGAAATATGATGTGAATTGGACGAAAAACTTGTTGCGTTGATGACATCGTTAAGGTTCCTTTTCTCAGATTTACCTAAGCCAAAACATGCACTTTATAAAAGCAAATGGCTTGGTCTCACGCTTGAATTACAGCCAAAAGAACATGAAAGTGAAATCATTTTATTTTCAATAAAATCAAAAACATTACATTCATTTGAGATACACATAGGGAGAAAAATAACGTGTTCATCTTTAGATGTCTAATGGCTTAAAAACGATTAAAAATTTATCGAAATAATATTGCAACTGATACTCGTTATCAAGTAGATTGTAGCAATTCTTTTGCATTTTTGTTTATTTCTCTTTTAAGGAATTCTTCATGCGCCATCTGCTTACTGTTGCCTTATTTTCTGCACTACCAACATTCAGTTTTGCTCACACAGCAAGCCCTTTTTTATTGCCAGAAGTATTCGACAGCAAAGCAGATAACGTCAGCTTTCAAAGTGGAATCACTGTAGAAAAATTCTTTGTTCCAAGCCGTAACTTTAAAACAGATTATCAGGTTACGACGCCAGAAGGAAAAACTGAGATCATTAAAGCAGCAGCAGAATTAAAAAAATTCAATATCGCTGAAGTCAATTTAACCACGGATGGCACCTATCGCCTTCGCACGCAAAATGCGACTGGCAACCCAACGAAATATGCATTGATTGATGGTCGTTGGTTACGTGTTCGCCCTCAACGCCCTGCGAATGCAAACCCGATGCCGCCACAAGGTAATAATGCAGAGCAAAAAGCACCTCAAACACCAGCAAATCAACCACCTCGTTTTATTGCTGAAGACCAAATTCCTGCAAATGCAAAAACGGCTCAAACCATCAACACTTATATTGCTGAAAGTTTTATCACTAAGGGTAAACCAAGTGCTGTACCTACAGTGACCAATAAAGGTTTTGAATTCAAATTTATCACCCATCCAAACGAGCTATATGCTGGCGAATCCTTTAAAGCACAGGTGCTCATGGATGGTAAACCTGTTCCAAATTTAGAAGTTGATGTGTTTAAAGGTGCCAGCAGTTACCAACCCAATGCAAAACGTGATCAACCGCATGTCAAAACTGACGCCAAAGGTGAAGTTGAAGTGAAATTCAATGAAGCAGGTATTTATCTCATTACCACTGCTTATCCTGAAGCGAATACCGACAACACCAAACAACCGATCGCTCAATCTTATACATACAGCGTGACCGTTGAAGTGACTGAATAAGCCTTTTGATCAAGGTACTTATCAGCGTATAAGTACCTTTCCCCTTTTTGATTTAGTTGCAATCCATTTCTATCTTAAAAATAACAGCGTATATTGTTTTAAAACTCGTACTTACCTTGTTTTATGACTTCAAAAAAAACCAGTGATGCAGGCATCTTTTTATGGATGGTTTATCAAACCATGCAAAAAATGAATTTAGATGCCGCTGCCATATTTGCCCGTGTTCATTTACCTGATCAGCCACCTGATAAATTCGTACGTCGTGACAACGCCACACAGCAACGCTTTTGGCAAGCCGCACAACAAATTAGTGATGATCCCGATATTGGTTTACATGTTGGTCACAATGTCCCACCCTTTCGCGGACAAGTGATTGAATATCTTTTTCTGAGTAGTGCAACATTTGGGGAAGGCCTCAAACGAACCATTCGATATCAGGCCTTACTCACTGACGCCATGTCTTTTGAATTAAAAATCAAAGAAGATAATACTACTTATATTTCAGGTCTAAATCATCCTGTTCGACATTATCTAGAATGCGCAATCGGCATTCTACTCAATTTCTTTAAATATATTAGTGATGAAACATTTTCACCACTTGAAATCGGTTTGCCGTATCTAGACGGAGCAGATCAACAGGAATACCAGAAAATATGGGGGTGTCCTGTCAAATTCGGTCAAGATAATGGTTACATTTGCTTTGATTCAGCACAATTGACGACACCCTCTGCTGCTCATGAACCTGAATTATTAAAAGTACATGAACATCATGCTGCATCACAACTTGAGCTATTAAACAAACACCAACTTATAAACGAAATCGAAAAAATCTTGGCCAGTGGTTTATTAGAGTCTGGAGAGTTTGATCAAAACATCATTGCTGAGTATTTGGGACGTAGCACTCGTAGCTTAAGAGCAGATCTACAATTGTTAAATACCAGCTATGAAAAGGTTATTGCGCATTATCGTGAACGTCTTGCGCGTCGTTTACTCTCACAGACACAGGAAAGTATTGATCAAATTGTTTATCTCACAGGGTTTTCTGAGCCCTCAGCATTTTCAAGGGCATTTAAACGCTGGACTGGTGAGACCCCAAGTGCATATCGACAACGTAAACAAACTTAAATTGATTGGATAGGCAGCTTAAAACTGTCAGATCAGTCAAAACTTTTTACTCTTCTCTTTTTAAAATCCGATCTATGTTAAACGAGGTAATCCAAGCATGATCGGTTTTCCAGTAGGCGTCTTTGTCGCAAATGGTATGGAGTGGTATTTCCACAAAGTCTGGTTACACGAATTTCCAAGCAAAAATAGAAACAGTCCGTTCTTTACCCATATTGCGCATCACAAACGTGCTCGCTTAAATGGCTTTCATGATGAAGGCTATGCGGAGTCGATGTTTAAAAATTCTGAGATGTACAATGAAAAATCGGCACTCATCGGCTTAGCAGCTGCATCCACCATTTTTCTACCGATTGCACCGTTCTTTACCGCGGGCTTGTACTATGGCATTTGGAATTATTGGAAAGTACATGCCAAATCACACCTAGATCCAGAGTTCGCTAAAAAACGGATTCCTTGGCATTATGACCATCACATGACCAGTAACCAAAATGCGAACTGGTGTGTGACCAAGCCATGGTTTGATTACATTATGGGAACGCGAGTCATGACCAATGTATCGGTCACGGAAACCAATCCATTGGCGATCAACATGCCGAAGTGGTTGGAAAAAAGAGTGAATCGCATAGCACGTCGGTTATTACCGAAAGCCTATGCTCAAATTGATGCCAATACACAATTTGATCAACAGAATTTAAAACAAGGGATTGAGGTAGCGTTATAAATACACTGCAGTAGAATATTAAATCAAACCGAGTTATGCATGACTCGGTTTTTTATTATTGGAAAGTTAATGTGAGCTGGTTTTAGACAGTAAATTAAGGATCAGTACACCACTCATGATCAAGACAATCCCAATGATCCCCCAGACATCCAGCTTTTGGTCAAATACAAACCAAGCCACGGTGGTAATCAACACAATTCCAACACCAGACCAAATCGCATAAGCAACGCCTACAGGAATTGTCTTTAAGGTTAAAGACAAACAATAAAATGCAACTACGTAGCCAACTACAACTACGATAGAAGCAACAGGTTTGGTAAAACCTTCACTGCTTTTTAAGGCAGAGGTTGCGATCACTTCCGCAGTAATAGCAATGAATAAAATTATCCAATTGTTCATTCACCTATCTCCTACGATCAAATATCGTCTATCGGACGATACACAAGAAAAAACACCCTTGTTAAAAAGGGTGTTTTTCACATCAATTTTGATTGAAACAGCAATAATTACGCTGACTTCTTCGCCATATTGTTTTTACGGATCGTAATCATCAACAATTGTACTGCTGCTGGTGTTACTCCAGGGATACGGCTTGCCTGTGCTAAGGTTTCAGGACGAACTGTTTTCAACTTCAAGGTAATTTCACGCGACAAACCTGAAATACCATCATATTCAAAATCAGTTGGAATTCTGGTTTCTTCAAGACGCTTTAATTGTGCAACATCTTCATGCTGACGATTAATATAGCCTTCATATTTCACCGCAATTTCAATTTGCTCACCCACATGTTCAGATACTTCTGAACCCGTTAATTCAGCAATTTGAGCAAAGTTGATATTTGGGCGTTTCAACAAATCAATCGCACTACATTCTTTACTGAGATCAGCGCCCGTCATTTCAACGAATTTTTTACCCATTGGGTTGTTTGGCGCAGCCCATAAATGTTGTAAGCGAGAGGTTTCACGCTCAACTGCTTCCATTTTTTCGCTATATGCAGCCCAACGCTCATCATCAACAAGACCAAGTTCACGACCAATTGAAGTTAAACGCTGATCCGCATTGTCTTCACGTAACATCAAACGGTATTCCGCACGTGAAGTAAACATACGATACGGTTCTTTGGTACCCAATGTAATCAGGTCATCAACCAATACGCCCATATAGGCTTGATCACGTTTTGGTGTCCATTCTTCTTGTTCCCACGCACGGCGAGCAGCATTCAAACCAGCAAGTAAGCCTTGTGCACCAGCTTCCTCATAACCTGTCGTACCATTGATCTGACCAGCAAAGTACAAGTTTTGAATTGCTTTCGTTTCAAGCGTGAATTTCAATGCTTGTGGATTGAAATAGTCATATTCAATCGCATAACCTGGACGCAAGATATGCGCATTTTCCATACCACGAATTGAACGCACTAAATTGAACTGCACATCGAAAGGTAAAGAAGTCGAGATACCATTTGGATACAACTCATGTGTATCTAAACCTTCTGGCTCCAAGAAAACTTGATGTGAATCTTTATCAGCAAAACGATGAATTTTGTCTTCAATCGATGGGCAATAACGCGGACCGACACCTTCGATCACACCGGTATACATTGGTGAACGATCTAAGCCACCACGAATAATTTCATGGGTTTTTTCACTGGTATGCGTGATATAACAGTTCACTTGTTCAGGGTGCATCGACGCGTCACCCATAAATGACATCACTGGTGATGGGAAATCACCAGGTTGTGGTGTCATGACAGAAAAATCAACTGTGCGTGCATCAATACGTGGTGGTGTGCCTGTTTTTAAACGACCAACTGGCAATTTAAGCTCACGCAAACGATGAGCCAATGCAATCGATGGTGGATCACCTGCCCGACCACCACTTGAATTTTGTAGACCAACGTGAATCACACCACCCAAGAATGTACCTGTTGTGAGGACCACTGTTTTAGCATCAAAACGGATGCCCATTTGGGTCACAACACCTTTAACGGTATCGCCTTCAACAATCAAGTCGTCTGCCGCTTGCTGGAAAATATCCAGATTCGCTTGATTTTCTAAAGTATCGCGAATTGCGGCTTTATAACGTACACGGTCCGCTTGCGCACGTGTTGCACGCACAGCCGCACCTTTACGAGAATTCAGAATACGGAATTGAATACCACCTTTATCCGCAGCAAGTGCCATTGCACCACCGAGTGCGTCGATCTCGCGGACAAGATGTGATTTACCAATACCACCAATCGCTGGGTTACAGCTCATCTGCCCCAAAGTCTCAATATTATGCGTTAACAATAATGTTTGTCTTCCCATACGTGCCGCAGCAAGTGCTGCTTCCGTACCAGCGTGACCGCCGCCAATTACGATAACGTCGTAAACTTTAGGATAGTGCATAGTGGTAAATGTGTATTCAAAAAATGACAGAGCATTATACAGGAGTTTTCCATTAAATTGGCAAAAACCATCAATATTCTTGGCGATTCCAAGCCTCTGTTCTGACTACAGAATATACAAAAAGAAACCTTGTGTTGCATTTTTCTCTTATAGCTCACACAGCGATTCATCACTATTAACTGGAACACCACTGTTTTATCTGTTCAGTTTCTTATCCTAAAAAGTGCATAACAAATACTTTAGGAAAATGATATGAACACAAAGCTTTTATTTTCATCTCTTATTTGTGGCCTATGTTTTAGCGTAGCTGCACATGCAAATACCAAAACAACGCAGGATCAACAAACCAAAAAATATCAGCAGGCTTGTAAAGGCAAAAAGCAAGGTGATCCGGTTTCATTTGCATATAAAGGCGTTGTTTTCAATGGGGCTTGTCAAGCAGATGAAGCTGGCAAATTAGCCTTTCAGCCACCTACACCGGCGTCAAATACTGCGGCAGATACGCAAAGTCGCATATCTGAAACCCAATCAGCGCCTAGACCAGTGAGTAGTGCACCGATTGAGGCGCCTCCTGTAGCTCCAGCACCACCTGCTGTACCTGATGTTGAACAAACAGCACCTTAAATATTAATACGATAAAGAAGGTCTAACATGACCTTCTTTATATAAAAACAATAGAATAGATACGATTAGCGTAGGATATTTCATCTTAAAATTGTAATCTGTCTATTTTATAATCCCTTTAACAAGCACTAATCTATTACAATAAGCACAAATACATTTATTTAGGTTTTCCTGTGAACTGGCTACAAATTCATATTACTGTTGATCAAAATCAAGTTGAACTGACCGAAACATTACTCCTATCCTTAGGTGCGGTAAGTGTCACTTTAGATGATGCAGAAGATCAAGCCTTACTTGAGCCATTACCAGGGGAAACACCACTTTGGAATAAAGTCATCGTAACCGGTATTTACCAACAAGAAGAAGATGACCCAATTGATGTAGATACACTAGAAGCATTCTTAAAAGTACAACTTCCAGATGTTCCTATGCGCCATGAATACTTGGAAAACCAAGTTTGGGAACGCGCTTGGATGGATTATTACGAACCGATTCAAATTGGTGAAAAATACTGGATCGTACCAGAATGGTTAGAACCACCTGAAGCCGATGCAACCAATATTAAGCTTGATCCAGGTCTAGCTTTTGGTACAGGCAACCATGCAAGTACCTTCTTATGCTTACAATGGTTAGGTAAAACAGATGTAAAAGATAAGATCGTGATCGACTATGGTTGTGGTTCAGGTATTTTAGGTGTTGCAGCCCTATTACTTGGTGCTAAAAAGGTATATGCGACAGATATTGACCCACAAGCCGTTCTCGCTACAAAACAAAACGCAGAATTAAATGGTGTACTGGATCGTCTTTATGTAGGATTACCAGAAGAGTTTGATCAAGAATTTAAATCACAACAAGCAGACGTCCTTGTCGCAAATATTTTAGCGGCACCTTTAATGGCGCTTGCGCCTGAATTCTCAACTTTATTAAAAAATGAGGGTGAGTTCGCACTTGCTGGTGTAATCGAAGAGCAAGTTGCTGATGTTTCTAGTGTTTACTCACAGTTTTTTGATATATTAGAGATCGAAAAGCGTGAAGAAAACTGGTGTCGCATTTCAGGAAAACGTAAAACAACAATTTGAGAATATTGTTCCTTATGAGTGAAAAACAAACCCGCTGCCCTAAATGTTCAACTGTGTACAAAGTGACCCTTTCACAACTCAGTGTTGCACAGGGTATGGTTTGTTGCCCCAAATGCGTCATTAACTTTAACGCATTAACCAATTTATTAGAATCTGAAAGTGAGTCGCTTCCGACACCGATCAATCGCTCACTTTTTTCTTCGATTCAACCAGATAGCTCATTTGCAGAAAAACAAATGCAAATTTTGAGTATCTTCGATCAAAAAATTGAAAATTCAAATATTGATTTATTGACCTATCTCAATAACCTTAATTATTTCAATACCGAACCAGTTACTGCCCTACCCAATTTAAATCTTTCCGAAGATGCCTTACAAATTGACCATGAGAATAATGATAAACAACATGGTTGGTTGTATTACACACTTTGGGGACTTGGCAACATTGCTTTGATTCTAGTGTTTGCTTTTCAAATTTTGTGGTTCAACCCGAAACTGATGCATGAAAGCCCTGCTCTAAATCAGATCTTTAATTATGCTTGTGGCATTTTTTCGTGTAAAACCAGTAATGACCAATACAAATATCTCAGTTTTGAGAAAGTAAAAATTAAACGTGGAGAAAAAGACGCGACTGTCTTTTCAGGTGTGCTTCTGAATCATCACGAGAATAGTGTCATGCTTCCTTCTATTAAGGTGGTACTCAAACAAAATGATGATGCGGTGTTTAACGTTATGTTAAAACCACAAGACTATTTAGTGGACAGCTTAAAAACTATTCAACGCATTCCATCGAACAGCCCATTTCGCTTCGAATTTACCCTTCCAAAAAGCAAAAATAGCTTCAATGACTATAGTTTAGAATTTGTACAGCCCTAAAAGCTCAAAAAAGTGACAAAAAAACAAAAAAAAGTGCAGTTAATTTGCTCACTTTTTCGCTGACAGTGGTATGATACGCGCCACGAATGCTTGACCCACTTACTCCTCGTAATTTATAGACAATAAAATCGTTAAACGAACTGTGCTTCTATCCAATAAGCGCATTGTTGGTTTTTTTGTTTTTAAAAGTAGGCGGTAACAAATATTTAACTATTGTTACGCTTATTTTTTACACAACTCGAGGATTTGTGGCAAGCTAATAGTCCTTTTGTTTTAGAGTCACTGTTTTAGGATCTAAAACAGGACTCACTAATTTTAGACCACATTTATATCACTTTACCCAAGTGATATTTTGATTTTTCGGATTAACACGCATGAATAGCAAATCTCCTATTTTTACGGCTCAATCTGATGTCGCTCTTCGCATCCATGTAGATCGCGCAGTTCGTCATTATTTTGCACAATTGCAAGGTGAGCAACCATCTCAAGTTTATGACATGGTTTTAGCAGAAATGGAGAAACCTCTTTTATCTGTGGTCTTAGAATATACTCGCGGTAATCAAACACGTGCTGCTGAGATTTTAGGCCTTAACCGCGGAACTTTACGCAAAAAATTAAAAGCTCACGGTTTAATGAGTGAATAATTGATAAAATGCTCACGTTCTCGTGGGCATTTTTTTTGCCTTTTATTTTTAATCTGTAGACTTCAAACTGTTGACTAAAATCATGACTATCAAACGTGCTTTAATCTCTGTTTCAGACAAAACTGGAATCGTTGAATTTGCTCAAAATCTTGCAGCTCTAGGGGTAGAAATTTTATCTACGGGCGGTACATATAAGTTGCTTAAAGACAACAATATCGCCGTAGTAGAAGTTTCTGAACATACAGGTTTTCCTGAAATGATGGATGGTCGTGTAAAAACACTACACCCAAAAATTCATGGAGGCATCTTAGCTCGTCGTGGTCTGGACGAAGCAGTGATGCAAGAACACAACATCGATCCGATTGATCTGGTGATTGTAAACCTGTATCCATTTGCAGCAACAGTAGCAAAACCAAACTGTTCACTTGCAGATGCAATCGAGAATATCGACATCGGTGGTCCGACGATGGTTCGTGCCGCTGCAAAGAACCATGCCTCTGTGGGTATTATTGTAAATGCATCTGACTACGATACCGTTGTGGCTGAATTAAAAGCCAATGGTAGCTTGTCTTATGAAACACGTTTCGACTTAGCTGTAAAAGCATATGAGCACACTGCACAATACGATGGCATGATTGCATCTTATTTAGGCGCACGTGTTGGTAAAACTGAAGGCGAGGCTGATTTATTCCCGCGTACTTTCAATACCCAACTGAATAAAGCACAAGATTTACGTTATGGTGAAAACCCTCATCAAAACGCAGCTTTCTATGTTGAAGCAAACGCAAAAGAAGCGTCGGTTTCAACTGCGAAGCAATTACAAGGTAAAGAATTATCTTATAACAATATTGCGGATACCGATGCAGCACTTGAATGCGTGAAATCATTTGCAAAACCTGCCTGTGTCATCGTTAAACATGCCAACCCATGTGGTGTTGCGGTTTCACTTGATGGCATTAAAGCTGCTTATGATCTTGCGTATGCAACCGATCCTGAATCTGCCTTCGGTGGCATCATTGCATTCAACCGCGAATTAGATACAGCAACTGCGCAAGCGATTGTAGATCGTCAATTCGTTGAAGTGATTATTGCACCGAGCATCGCGGATGGTGTACTTGAAATCACTGGCGCGAAAAAGAATGTCCGTGTGCTCGTGTGCGGTGAGCTTCCAGCAATCGATGCTCGTGCAGCACAACTTGACTATAAGCGCGTGAATGGCGGCTTATTGGTTCAAGACCAAGACTTAGGCATGATCACCAAAGATGATCTTAAAGTTGTGACCAAACGCGCACCAACTGAGCAAGAAATTGATGACCTTATTTTTGCATGGAAAGTTGCAAAATATGTGAAATCAAATGCAATTGTCTATGCCAAAAACCGTCAAACCATTGGTGTAGGTGCAGGTCAAATGAGCCGCGTCAACTCAGCACGTATTGCAGCAATTAAAGCTGAACATGCTGGCTTAATCGTTGAAGGCGCAGTCATGGCCTCTGATGCATTCTTCCCATTCCGTGACGGTATTGATAATGCGGCCAAAGCTGGTATCAAGTGCATTATCCAACCGGGTGGTTCTATGCGCGATGAAGAAACCATTGCTGCGGCTGATGAAGCTGGCATCGCTATGGTATTCACAGGTATGCGTCACTTCCGTCATTAAATGATTTGAGTCTCTAACGCAAATCCCCCTAAATCCCCCTTTATAAGAAGGGGGACTTACTTTTTCACTCAAACTAAAAAGCATGTATCCCTCTTTCTCAAAGCGGGGTTTGAGGGAGATTCTGGGGGACTTTTTTATTCTGAACAGGTATATTCTTAAATACGGAAAAAGGAAATAACTTAATAATGAATATTTTAGTTTTGGGTAGCGGTGGCCGTGAACATGCACTTGCATGGAAAATCGCACAAGATGCAAAAGTCACTCAAGTATTCGTTGCACCGGGTAATGCAGGGACAGCAACAGAAGACAAGTGTAAAAATATTGAGCTCGATATTTTAGACAATCCAGCCATTATTGAATTTGCTAAGGCAAATGATGTTGCTCTGGTCATTGTGGGTCCAGAAGCGCCATTAGTGAATGGTGTGGTGGATGCTGCACGTGAAGCAGGTCTAAAAATCTGGGGACCAACCCAGTACGCTGCGCAGCTTGAAGGCTCTAAAGCATTTGCCAAGCACTTCTTAAAACGTCATAACATCCCAACAGCTTTTTATGATGTATTTACAGAAGTTGATGCTGCTAAAGCCTATATTGAACACCACGGTGCGCCCATCGTGATCAAAGCAGATGGTCTAGCTGCTGGTAAAGGTGTAATCGTTGCAATGAGCAACGAAGAAGCTTTTGCTGCAATTGACGATATGCTTGCAGGTAATAAGTTTGGCGATGCTGGTTCACGTGTTGTCATCGAACAGTTCCTAGCGGGTGAAGAAGCCAGCTTTATCTGTATGATTGATGGTAATAACATCTTGCCAATGGCAACTTCACAAGACCATAAACGTATCTTCGAAGGTGATCAAGGTCCAAACACGGGTGGTATGGGTGCTTACTCTCCTGCTCCTGTGGTAACTGCCGAAGTATTTGAACGTGTCATGAATGAAGTGATGCGCCCGACTGTTGATGGTATGGCAGCAGATGGTCATGTTTATACTGGCTTCTTATATGCTGGCTTGATGATTGATGAGCAAGGTCAACCACGTGTGATCGAGTTCAACTGCCGCTTTGGCGATCCTGAAACTCAACCAATCATGATGCGCTTAAAATCATCTTTGGTGGATTTAGTGGAAGCAGGTATTGCAGGTAACTTACCAAGCGAAGCTGAATGGGATGAGCGCAAATCTATCGGCATCGTGCTTGCCGCTGGCGGGTATCCTGAAACAGTTCGTAAAGGTGACGTGATTTCAGGTCTTGGTCAATCTCCAGAAGACACCAAGATTTTCCATGCAGGCACGGCAATGAGCGCAGATGGTCATGTCATTACTGCTGGTGGTCGCGTACTTTGTGTGACTGCATTGGGTGATACTGTGCTTGAAGCACAAATCAATGCCTTAGAAGTTTGTGGCCAAGTCACATTTACGGGGATGCAATACCGTAGTGATATCGGTTACCGTGCTATTGCACGTGAAAAAGCTGAATAAGCGACTTCACATCAAAAAGCCTTCTTCGGAAGGCTTTTTTATTCCTTAAATAGCATAAATTCAACTTCTATATTCATTATTTAAATATAAAATTCAGAAAAATATATATTTATTATTTAATTGATGCATATTTTTATATATTTTGAAAAATTCATAAAACTATCATCCATTTATATTTACTTGGAACATAATTTTCTTCAAATAATCAGTCTCTTATACGCAATAGTACAATCCTTCCCCCTATAACCCATACTCAATTGTTGATATGATTGCCGCAATTTTAGATGTTGTTTTTATGTTAACTTCATATTCTTTTTCATTATTTTCAAATGATTAGAATATTTAATCTAACAAAACAAATTGCAGCTAAATCCAAATTTGATTAGAAAATAGGGTGTGTTATTCATTTTTTTTCATTTCTGGCATACAGAGTGGGCACATGAATATTCATTCATTTTTCTAGTGTTGTGGAAAGGACTCTAGTTCAAACTTCAAGAATAATTGACATGATTGTTTGAGGCCGATGCCAATTTACAACATACAAACCTATTGCAATCATTAATGCTAGAGAAATGCTGATTTTCTCGACATTATTCCGATTAGGATTTATACATGAAAAAGCTGATTAGTCTTTTTTTAAGTGTATCTGTTGTATTACTTGCGGCATGCAGTAAACAACCTGATACTGCATCGACCGAACAAAAAGGTGATGCTGCTGCATTACAAACTGTTGTAATTGCTTCTACTGGTTCAGATGCTGATATCTGGCGTTATATTGCAACTTTGCCTGAAACCAAAGCTGCTGGCGTTAAACTTGAAATTAAAAACTTCACTGATTATGTTGCAATGAATACCGCTGCAGCAAATAAAGAAGTCGATTTGAATGCATTCCAATCTTATGCTTACCTTGTTGCATTCAATGCTGCAAATAAAGACAAGATTGCACCTGTTTCAACCACTTATTTAGAGCCTATGGGGATCTACTCAAGTAAAGTGAAAAAGGTTGAAGAGTTTGCTGAAGGTGCAACTATTGCCATTCCAAATGATGGTGCAAACGAATCACGTGCTTTATTACTTTTACAAAGTGCTGGCTTGATCAAGTTAAAAGCTGACTTTGATCCTGTGAAAGGCACCCCTGCTGACATTATCGAAAACAGCAAGAAAATCGTGATCAAACCAATTCAAATGGCAACGGCAGTTCGTGTTAAAGACGAAGTTGATGCGATTTTATTGGGTAATACACTTGCGATGGAAGGCGGTTTAAACGTACTTAAAGATGCGGTTTTCTATGAGCCAATCGACCAAAGTACCAAGTTAAATGTAAACGTTTTGGCAACGGCTGAATCTCGTAAAGATGATCCTGTGTTACAAAAGGTTGGCGCGCTTTACCACACTGAAGCAGTCAAGCAATATGTTCAAGAACATTTTGCAGGTACTAAAGTTGACGTAAACAAACCAACGAGCTACCTCACTGAAGCGAATTCGTAATATAATACCCTCAAATAAAACAGGCAAAGTGATTTTGCCTGTTTTTTCTTTTCTGCCATAGTATTGACGAACATGATCCAATTTAAAAACATTTCGAAACACTATCAGTTGAAAGGTCAAACGATCAATGCGTTGGATCAGATCAATTTAGAGATCCCTGACGGTAGTATCTTTGGCATTATCGGCTATAGTGGTGCAGGTAAAAGTACACTTATCCGTTTGATTAATTTACTTGAGCGCCCAACTCAGGGACAAGTCATCATTAATCAAAAAGACTTTACTGCAATGGATGCACGCACACTTCGTCAAGAACGTGCAAATATCGGCATGATCTTTCAGCACTTCAATTTACTTCAAACCAAAACTGTGTCTGAAAATATTGAAATGCCACTTAAGCTATTAGGTCATAGCAAAGCTGAGCGTGAAAAACGACTAGTTGAACTCTTAGATTTTATTGATTTAAAACATAAAAAAGATGCCTACCCTGACGAACTTTCAGGCGGGCAAAAACAACGTGTCGGGATTGCTCGTGCATTGGCAAATCATCCAAAGATCTTACTCTGCGATGAAGCCACCTCAGCACTTGATCCACAAACCACCAAATCAGTTTTGGCTTTATTAAAAAAGATTAACCAAGAACAAAATATCACCATTGTGATGGTGACCCATGAAATGGATGTGATTGAATCCGTTTGTGATTATGTTGCGGTGATGGAAGCCGGTCATGTGATTGAAACAGGCCCAACATTAGATATTTTTAGTCAGCCTCAACACCCAACCACTAAAACCTTTATTCAAACCGTTTTGCAACAGCAGTTGCCGATCAATATTCTGAATAATCTTGAGCACAAACACCATAATAGTATTTATAGCCTGCAGTTTTTGGGTACATCGGCACAAGAAACTGTGATTCAGGCAGCGATTAAGCAGTTTGATATCAGTTTAAATATCCTATTTGCCAACATGACCGAAATTAATGGCACAGTGATTGGACAAATGTTTATCCAACTGCTGGGCGACCCGCTTATGATCCAAGAAACGGTAAAGTTCCTTGAGCTTCAAGGTGTGAAAGTTGAACAGTCTGGAGTGGTTAGCCAATGAGAGATTTAATTGTACAATGGCTGACTCAAGTCACAGCACCATTTTGGCATAGCTCGCTTTCAATTGACCAGTTTGTTACAGCGCTACAAGAAACCTTTCAAATGGTGTTCTTCTCTTTGCTATTTGGCTGCATTTGGGGCTTAATCCAAGGCATTACCTTAGTGGTTACCCGTACAGGTGGTATCTTACAAAATCGTGCGATTTATTATTTTCTCAATCCGATTGTAAATGCCTTACGCTCCCTTCCCTTCATTATCCTTTTAATTGCTGTGATCCCATTAACCAAAATATTGGTAGGTACATCAATTGGAACATGGGCAGCGATTGTACCCTTAACCATTTATGTCGGCCCATATTTAGGTCGTTTAATTGAAACTTCGTTACTTGAAGTGAATGAAGGCATTGTCGAATCCGCTCAGGCAATGGGTGCTTCGCCTTGGCAAATTATCTTTAAATTTATTATCCCTGAAGCACGTAGCTCTCTGATTCTGAATTTAACCACAGGTACGATCTCGCTCATCGGTGCGACAGCGATGGCGGGTGCTGTTGGTGCGGGTGGTATTGGTGACTTGGCGATTTCTTATGGTTACCAACGTTTTGACACCAGTGTGGTGATTTTAACCGTGATCGTGTTATTGCTACTGGTGCAGTTCGTGCAAATGCTAGGCGATTGGTTGGCTAAATTACGCTAATCAACTGCTTCATAAAAAACGCTCAATTGAGCGTTTTTTTATGTCTTGCTCTTTTACTAGGGAAAATAGATTTCATTCGCTGCCTTAAAGGTATTTACATGCAAAGGTACCAAATCATCCAGTACTTGATAGCCACCTGCCAACACAAACAACATTGGGATTTTCATTTTCTTGGCCATTTCAAAGACAATGCGATCACGCTCGAATAACAATTCAGTGCTAAACCACTTTGAACCATATTTATCATGCTGATGGCAGTCCATCCCCGCCTGATAAATCATCAGATCCGTCTCCCAACGGGAGGCATATTGAAAAGCTTCAAAAATCGCCTCACGATATAAATCAAAATTGCCTTGTTTGGGATGAATATAACGCGTCAGACTGCGATCACCAGCCTTACAACCGAAACGAATGCCAAAAATCCCAAAGTTCAGCAAATTAGTCATACGATTGGTGAAAATCGCAGTCCCATCACCGCCATGCTGATCACAATCCAAAACAAAGATCCGTTTTTCTGGATATTGCTTTGCCACCAAGGCCAAGCCATTGAACGTACAATAGGCAGCACCGGATTCATAACTGGCATGATGAAAGCCTTGGGCAATATTGGCAGCAATACCTTCTTTCAAGGCAATTTCCGCCCCGACCAATTGCCCTGCCTGTACTGCCAGAATTGCATCACGAAGCTGTTCATTCCACGGCTTAAACCCTTGTATCGTTGCAAATGCAGACTGTCCTGACAAAAATGCTTCAACATACTGTGGATTGTGTAATTTCTTTAACAGTTCAACATCAATACTACCAGGGTCTATCAGTTCAACCATCTGCTGAGCACGTAACACATCCGCGACAGCAGTCAGTTTTTCCATACTATTGGTATGCGTTTGCGCATAATAGCGTGGAGAGTAACAAGCTTTTAGCATGGATGTCCTACATAAATTTGATCTTGGGCAATATCCATGAGTTGGCTCAATTCGGTTGTATCAGGTCTAAATAATCCATTATCGATCTGTTGTTTAAAATGATAACCAAAGGCACGTGCACGATTTTCAGGAGACACGGCCAAAGTGGTCAAGCGTAAAAACCAAAAGCCATTCATCTCAGCACTTGGAATCACGTAGCCTTTATATTGCTTATTTTTATGCTTAGCGAGTTGCTCAATGTCATAACTGGCTGAAAATAAACTACCCGCAGGTAAACGCACCCCATTCATCATCAAAGGCACCAGACTGATACAGGAATGATTATCCCCCATGTTCAGTTTTTCCATCATGATTGGTTGCTGCTGTGTATCGACAAAAATATTGATTTCGCCCTGCCTTAATAAACGATGATGTGCAATACGCAAAAAGAATTTCTCAGCCATCGGACAAGAACCGACTTTAGGTTTTTCCTCTAAGGCCTGACACTCAATCATTTCAAGACTTCTTGCATCTTGAGGCAGGATAATGTCAGTCAGTAACTGGCAAATCAATTTGCTTTCTTCGAGTTGGGTATATTGATGAATGTTTCTGAGTGTGGCTTGAAAATCGACTTGCTGCTGTAAGCTCTGCGCAAAGCTCTCTTCTGGATTTAAACGCTGCAAGCACTTTTGAACGTCTAAATTGATATCTAAATTTCGCCACGTCTCTAACTCTAAGCCATAAGATGAGCTTTGATTAAGAATATTACGTAAAGCTTTGGTTTCATATTCTTCAAAAATGCGTAAATCCTGAAACCCAACTGGATCTCGAACTTGAGAAATAAACTCCGCAATAACACGTGTCGCTTGCGTATAGCCACAGCCCCGTCTTTCAGTTTGATGGCTAAAATGCTCATTCAACATTTCAGTAAGCTTGGCAGAGAGTGGATATAAATATTTTTTAAAAATAATGACCACTTCATGATCGATCATTTCAGACATAATTCCCTCTCTTATTCTTCTGATTTATCACTTATCACCCATTGCAAAGAATCTGTATTTCTCTTATTAAATCTAATTATTGATATTGTTTAGCTTTAATTAAGTGTTTCTATATAAATAAAGATGAATATAAATCATTAACTTATCTAATATTCACTTCATCTTCATTGAAAATATGGTACTTGTCAACGATAAAGATATCGACTGAACTTTGCTGTCAAAATATGCCCTAAAAAGTCATTAAGCCGCGCTCCTAATCAACACGACTTTTGCACTAGATTGCATTTACACTTACACTAGAAACAGGCACTCACTATGAGTACCCAATCCGCAATAACCACATGAAACAAAGATTTAGGATTCGGCTATGCATTATAAGATTCATGCAATTGACGTAAAAAATGCCTTAAAAAACTATATTTGGTTATTGGAAGATACAGATACACAAGAAGTTGTTGCGATCGATCCAACAGAAGCCAGCTTAGTCATTGAGTTTTGCCAGCAACACCAATTGCAACTGAAGCAAATTTGGTTGACCCATTGGCATAAAGATCATACAGGTGGAGTTGAAGGTTTACTCGCCGATCAGAATATAATGGTCTACGGTCCACGCGATGAATTGAGTAAAATTTCCCTGATCTCCAACCCATTACAAAATGATGATCACTTTCATTTCAATGATCTAAACGTTGAAATTATTGCGACGCCAGGTCACACCCTAGGGCATATTACTTATTTCATTGAAAAACTAGAGACGCTGTTTAGTGGTGACACCTTATTTGCAATGGGCTGTGGTCGATTGTTTGAAGGCACTGCCGAACAAATGTATCACTCTTTAAATCGACTGGCTGCCTTACCTATTCAAACTAAAGTATATTGCACGCATGAATATACCCTTGCCAATGCAGAATTTGCCCTCACCGTTGAACCAGACAATATGGCATTACAGCAGCGGTTAGAGCAGGTCAAAGCTCTAAGAGCAGCAGATCAAATCACCCTGCCAAGTACCATTGAATTAGAACTTGAAACCAACCCCTTTTTACGTACAGAAAGTGCTGAAGATTTTGCACGTATCCGCAGTTTGAAAGACCAGTTCTAAATAAACGCATTAAATTTAAACGATTCATTTTCCATTTTTGTTAAAAGTGGAAAATGAAATTATTTTTTACATTTATCCTGCGCCATTTATAAAAAAAAGGAGTTTATTTTTTAAAATATCAGAATTAAATAATCAAACAAAATCAAAAATATAAACAAACAGCAGATAAGTTTCTCTCTATAAAAATTACGCTAAATTTACATTACTTACATGTGGAAAAATAAATCTATGCAATCCCCCTTTAAAAAAATTTAACCGACCCTTATTAATATTTACATGTTCACAAGGAGATCTGTCATGAAAAACAGAGTTGTTAAAGCAAAAAACGTATTGGCTTTCCGTATTTGGTTAGAAAAATTAGGCTATTCAGTTAAAAATCTGACAGATAACCGTGGTTTTACATTCAGCTTTAAAAAAGAATATGGTCTAGTCACATGTGACTTATCTGGTAATGCTTTAGCAATGCAGCTTGGCGAAGAATTCGAAGATCATTTAAAAGCATAATGACAAATTTTCTGATCGTTCAGGGTTTCAAAGGGATTTGGAATCCTGATTGCTAAGAATCAATATTTAAACATTTCTCCCCTTCTATTTAATCCCTCATTTTCTAACCATTTCGTACAAATTTTCATTGGAACCAACTCAATTTCCAAGTATCATTATGCCCAGTCGAGGGATGCTGCGACAATTGATCGGCACTAAAGATCAATTTGCCAGGCTCGACGATCGGTTAGACATTCGTTTTAACCAACAACGGCATCCGCGAACAGAATGATCCATACTATTTTTTCTAGGAGATCCTGATGAACGCGGTGAATGCTTCATTTACAGATTATAAAGTTGCTGATATTTCCCTTGCTGACTACGGTCGTAAAGAGATCAAACTTGCTGAAGCAGAAATGCCAGCTTTGATCGGCTTACGTAAGCGTTATTCAGCTGCTAAACCACTTGCTGGTGCTAAAATTTTGGGTTGTATTCACATGACAATCCAAACAGCTGTTCTTATTGAAACATTGGTTGAGCTTGGCGCAGAAGTACGTTGGACCTCTTGCAACATCTTCTCTACTCAAGACCATGCTGCTGCTGCCATTGCTGCAAGCGGTGTTCCTGTATTCGCTTGGAAAGGTGAAACTGAAGAAGAATATGTATGGTGTTTAGAGCAGCAGATCAATGTCAATGGTCAGCCTTGGGATGCCAACATGATCTTGGACGATGGCGGCGACTTAACTGCACTTGTTCATGACAAATACCCTGCACTTTTAGAGCGTATCCACGGTATTACTGAAGAAACTACTACAGGTGTACAACGCCTATTAGAAATGTGGAAAGATGGTTCGCTTAAAGTACCAGCGATCAACGTGAATGATTCAATCACGAAATCAAAAAATGACAATAAATACGGTTGCCGTCACTCATTAAACGATGCCATCAAACGTGCGACTGACATGTTACTTTCTGGTCGTCGTGCACTTGTAATCGGTTATGGTGACGTAGGTAAAGGTTCTGCGCAGTCTTTACGTCAAGAAGGCATGATCGTTCGTGTAACTGAAGTTGATCCAATTTGTGCAATGCAAGCATGTATGGATGGATATGAAGTTGTATCTCCATATAAAAATGGCGTACAAACTGGCAAAAAAGAAGACATTAACCAAGACTTATTGGGCAATACTGATCTTGTTGTGACCACAACTGGTAACTACCATGTGTGTGACTCTGCAATGTTAGATAGCTTAAAAGCGGGTGCTGTAGTGTGTAACATCGGTCACTTCGATACAGAAATCGACACTGCATACCTCCGTGGTTATAAGTGGGTTGAAGTGAAGCCTCAAGTCCACCAAGTGTATCGTTCAGAAGATGAAAACAACTACTTAATTCTTCTTTCTGAAGGTCGCTTAGTGAACTTAGGTAATGCAACAGGTCACCCTTCACGTGTGATGGATGGTTCATTTGCAAACCAAGTCTTAGGTCAAATGCATTTATTTGCTGAAAAATTTGCTGACTTACCTGCTGAGCAAAAACAAGCTGCAATTCGTGTAGAAGTACTTCCTAAGAAATTAGATGAGGAAGTAGCTGCTGCAATGGTTCTTGGTTTTGGCGGTGTATTAACCCAATTAACGCAAGTACAAGCAGATTACCTTGGCGTTCCTGTTGAAGGTCCGTTCAAATCTGACGCTTATAAATATTAAGAAAATCAGGGCAGACGTTTTACGGACTGCCCTTTTTTCTAAAATTTCCAAGCGATTTTAAAAAGGATTTGAAATGACAAAGCGTGTTCCTATTTCTTTTGAATTTTTCCCACCTAAAACAGATGCGGGCGCGGAAAAATTAAAACTTGTTCATCAAGAATTACAATTATTAAATCCAGAATTTTTCTCGATTACCTATGGTGCGGGTGGTTCGACACGTGAACGTACTTTAGCTGCGATTAGTGACTTTAACGGCAAAGGTACACCAGTTGCGCCTCACCTCTCATGTATTGGTGATGACAAAGCACGTATTGCTGAACTCTTAGATTTATATAAATCTCAAGGGATTGATCGTATTGTCGCTTTACGTGGCGATTTGCCTTCAGGTCAGGTCGGCCTAGGTGAGCTGCCTTATGCACAGGACTTAGTCCGCTTTATTCGTGAGCATTCAGGCGATCACTTCCACATTGAAGTTGCCGCATATCCTGAAATGCATCCTCAAGCTGAGACTTTTGATGGTGACATTCAACGTTTTGTTGAAAAAGTAAATGCAGGCGCGAATGCAGGCATTACTCAATTTTTCTTCAATCCAGATGCTTATTTCTACTTTATTGAGCGCATTGCCAAAGCTGGCGTGAATATTCCAGTTGCACCAGGTATTATGCCGATCACCAATGCAAGCAACTTGATCCGCTTTGCAGATGGTACAGGTGCAGAAATTCCACGTTGGATCCGTAAGCAACTCGCAGCGTATGGCGATGACAGTGCAAGTATCAAAGCATTTGGTCACGAAGTGATTGTAAAACTTTGCGAACGCTTGATTGTTGGTGGTGCACCTACCCTACACTTTTATTCAATGAACCAAACCGAACCGACTCGACAACTTGTTGTCGATCTTGGTTTAAACTAATTTGTACGAGCACGACCCAAGCATGAATCGTTTTTATATCGAAACTGAATTAAACACTGGCAATACCATTGAATTAACTGAATCGGTATTTCACCATTGGGTCCGTGTACTGCGTGCAAAAGAGCAAGAACAAGCCATCTTTTTCAATGGAAAAGGTGGTGAATATGTCGTTACCCTGATAGAAATCAACAAGAAAAATGCCTTTGTTTCTGTAGACCAGTTTGATCCAGCCGATCGTACCGCACCATTCCGTGTTGTGTTGGGTCAGGTGATGAGTAAAGGTGATCGCATGGATTATGCGATTCAGAAAGCCACTGAATTGGGAGTGGCGAGCATTCAACTGCTCACCAGTGAACGTTGTGAAATGCGTTTAAAGTACGATCGTGATCAGAAGAAAATAGATCATTGGCAATCAGTCGCCATAGCCGCTTGTGAGCAATGTGGCATGAACCGTGTTCCTCAAGTTTTGCCACCAATCAGCTTAACTGAATGGCTGAATTCCGAATTACCACATTCGCGCTTTGTACTGGCTCCAAACAAAGACCAAGACAATGTCTTACTCGACAGTTCACCAGATATTGCACTATTGATTGGCCCAGAAGGTGGCTTGAGTGAAGCTGAGATTCACTTGGCTAATCAACATCAATTTAAAAACTGGTGCATTGGTGATCGTGTTTTAAGAACTGAAACCGCTCCTGTCGTTGCCTTGTCAATTTTAAATTATCACTTCTCATTGAGCTAAGTACTTGGCATTGCTTTCTGTGATGTTTAGCGCTAATTTAAATTAAGCTCCGTCTGTTTACAAAAAAACAAAGACTGTGAATATAGATAAAAAATTAAAAGGATTATTCTTTGTATGTTAGGGGTTCAGGACAAAAATTTGCCACAGTTTATCTATACAGACCAAATTGATTATCCAAATCACGTACGTTTATTCGTCTTAAGCGTATTTTGTATTTGTCTGTTAGATTATGCGCTATTTGGTATTTTTTACTCTTTTGAATCCAACATTTTTACAACATGGATGAGTATCACCCTCATCCTTTTGTTCAGTTTTACCTGTATTTGTCATTTCTTATTAAAACGTTATTCCTCAGTTCGTTATAGCAACCAGACCAATATCATTTTCCAACTGATCTGTTTCTTTACTGGCTTGCTGATTGGGGTAAATACCATTGTCATCAATCATTATTTGTCAGTCGATATCCCGCATTTGATTGGGTCGCATGTGCTAACCCTCACGGCTTTATTGCTCACTGCTTCCCATATCATTGCACTGACGTTTTTAACCCAACATATTCGCTACTTTTTCTTATTTTTTATCCCAAGTATTGCCCCCTTAATCATCTCACAGCTTTTGCATCGAGACCACGACCATACCCTGTTCTATCTGGCTTATTATTCCTCATTTTTTGCCACCGTACTCTGCGCGCAAGTGACCTATAAAATTCATAAACGCTTGGCCTTGGTTTTAGATAAAAATAAACAACTGATTGACGTGGCTGAGCAGCATAACCAATGGACTGAAGAACTGTGTCAGCAACTACAACGCGAAGTAAATAAGTCCAAAGATATTGAAGCGCAACTACAATTCAACAACCACCTGTTGGAACAAAAAGTTCGTGAGCGTACGTTTGATCTCACACAAATGAATGAAAGCTTAGAAGAGCATCGTCAAAACTTAAGCTTTGCTCACGAAACTGCTGGTATCCGCCCTTGGGACTGGAATCTTGAAAATCATACCGTTGGTGTGACCAATGCACATAGTCAGGCCGTTACCCGCCATTCTGAAAACCATTACACTCTGTTGCATAAAATCATTCATCCTGATGATATCGAACGAGTAAAAAATACCTTATATAATCATTTATGTGGTCAAACCAAACGTTACGAAGAAACATTTAGAATTAAACGCCATAATGGTGAATGGACTTGGATTCACGATGTTGGACAGGTAATTTTAAGAGATCCAAAAGATGACACCCCTTTACGCATGGTAGGTATCCATCGCGATATTAATCAGGAAAAGAAAGATCAAGAGCGCTTAAAACTTGCTGCCAGCGTATTTGAGCAAGCCTCAGAAGGTATTTTTATTTTAGATGAAAACTTTAACTATGTTGAAGTCAATCCTAAATATGAACAGCTGACAGGAATGGATAAACAGGCCATCATCGATAAACAGTTATTTGAAATTACCAAGCAAAATAAGCAACATCATCATAATTTTCATTTATCGATTCTCGATACCCTACGTGAAGAACAGGAATATGAAGGTGAATTTCAAGAAACCTATAGTTCTGAAAAATCTTGTTTTTTATGGATTCATATCAATGCTGTGAAAGATGAACAAGAGCGTGTTATCAATTATATTGGGATTGTTTCAGATCAAACCGAACGTAAACATCAAGAGCAACGCCTTTCTTATCTGACCAATTACGATACGCTTACCGATCTACCCAACCGGTTTTATTATCAGCAGCAATTGCACCAGTATTTAGTCAATGAAGCATCGATCCAACATTTAGCTGTCATTCGTTTAAATATAGACCGTTTCCGTGCCCTGAATGAAATTATTAGCAATCAAGCAGGTAATGAGCTGTTGAAACAAGTGGCACAACGTCTGCGCATTAGTAATATTGATGCCTTATTGGTCGCACACTTAAGCGCTGATGATTTTGCGATTATCTATGAAATTTCGCCACTACATCCACCGATTCATCAACTGTGCAATAATATCGTTGAAGCCTTTAGCAAACCATTTTACCTTGCAGATCAAGAATACTTCGTCAGTATTTCGATTGGTGTCGCTATATATCCAGAACATGGACGCCAAGTTGACAACTTAAATACTCATGCTGAACAAGCACTGACTGAGGCCAAACGCTTAGGTGGGAATACCATTCGCTACTATTCCAATGAAAGAGCAAATTTTGTTGCCAAATATACAGATTTAGAGCTCGATCTGAGAAAAGCCATTCAGAATAACGAGCTAGTTGTATACTATCAGCCAAAGATTAATGCGCATAATCATCAAATTAATGGTTTTGAAGCCCTAATCCGTTGGAAGCATCCAACCAAGGGGCTGATCATGCCAAACATTTTCATTCCTTTAGCGGAAAGTACCAGCCTGATTTCTGATATTGGACAACTAGTTTTGCATGAAGCGGCAAAGCAACTGCAAACATGGCAAAAACTTGGTTTTAACAATATCAATATCGCAGTCAACATCGTGGCACAGCAAATTTTACGCGGCCAACTGTTGCATGATATTGATGCTGTATTAAATACTTACGAGATCTCAGGCAAAAATCTGGAATTGGAAATTACTGAATCTGCCTTTATCGAAAATACCGACAGTGTCAAAACGGTGTTGAATGCCATTAAAGAACGCCAGATTTCGATCGCACTGGATGACTTCGGTACAGGCTACTCTTCTCTTGCTTACCTCACCGAATATCCAATTGACATTTTAAAAATTGATCGTGCTTTTATCTCGAAAATTGGTAATGCAAAACAAGATGCGATCGTTAATGCCATGATTGCCATGGGCAAAACCATTGGCTTAAAAGTTGTGGCTGAAGGTGTTGAGACAGAACAGCAATATGAGTATTTAAAACGACAAAATTGCGACATATTACAGGGTTACTTATTTTCACAACCGCTGACATCAACTCATGCAACAGAATACCTGCAAAAACAAAAGCAGCAGTCAACCGCAAGATATTCCATTTAAACGTGAATTTTAACCTTTTTTACTGTTTATTTTTCACTGAATAGCAACTGTCAATATGCATGTGGTTCAGTGAAAATAAGCTTTTTTGACTGTGCGAAAGCATGAACTAGTGCTATATTCTTGTGCACTTATCTTAATATCGTAATTAGACAGCTAGATGTCTGATTATTATCGGAACAAATGAGACTCAGATGGACGATCAATCTTTAAAACAAGCCGCTTTGTATTACCATGAATTTCCAACCCCAGGAAAAATCAGTGTGACACCTAGCAAGCAGCTCGTTAACCAACGAGATTTAGCGCTTGCCTACTCACCTGGTGTTGCTGCGCCATGTTTGGAAATCGAACGTGACCCTTCTGCCGCTGCAAAATATACAGCGCGCGGTAATCTGGTTGCTGTCGTGAGTAATGGTACAGCCGTGCTTGGTTTGGGAAATATTGGTCCACTCGCGTCTAAACCCGTGATGGAAGGTAAAGGCGTTCTGTTCAAAAAGTTCGCTGGTGTTGATGTATTTGATATCGAAATTGATGAAAATGATCCAGACAAGATCGTTGATATCGTTGCTGCACTAGAGCCGACTTTTGGTGGCATCAACTTAGAAGATATCAAAGCACCAGAATGTTTCTACATCGAGAAGAAACTTCGCGAACGTATGAAAATTCCTGTGTTCCATGATGACCAACATGGGACCAGTATTATCGTCGGTTCAGCATTGCTCAATGCCTTGCAACTGGTGAATAAAAAAATTGATGAAATTAAAATTGTAGCGTCTGGTGCAGGTGCAGCAGCACTTTCATGCTTAGACTTACTTTGTGCTTTAGGTGTCAATAAAGCCAATATCGTTGTTGCTGACTCACGTGGTCTACTCACTACTTCACGTGAAGGATTGGATGAATCGAAAAAACGTTATGTGCAAGACATTCAAGCAACACAATTGCATGAAGTGATGGCTGGCGCAGACATGTTCTTGGGTCTTTCAGCAGCAGGTATCTTAACCAAAGAAATGGTTAAGGAAATGGCTGAAAATCCAATTATTTTTGCACTTGCAAACCCAGATCCTGAGATTTTACCTGAACATGCACACGAAGTTCGTCCAGATGCAATCATGGCAACAGGACGTTCAGACTATCCAAACCAAGTGAACAACGCACTTTGCTTCCCTTACATCTTCCGTGGTGCATTGGATGTTGGTGCGACCACCATTAATGAAGAAATGAAGATTGCTTGTGTACATGCAATTGCACGCATGGCACATGTTGAAGCAGATGCTGCAACCTATGGTGAAAAATCAGCTTCATTTGGTCGTGACTATTTAATCCCTCGCCCACTTGATCAACGTTTGATTTTAGAAATCGCGCCTGCCGTAGCGAAAGCTGCAATGGACTCTGGCGTAGCAACACGCCCGATTGAGGATTTTTCTGCATATCGTCAACGTCTTTCTGAGTTTGTTTATAACTCAGCATTCTTGATGAAACCAATCTTCTCACAAGCGAAAACAGATCCAAAACGTATCGCGTATGCTGAAGGTGAAGATCAACGTGTATTACGTGCTGTTCAGATTGTGGTAGATGAAGGCTTAGCGAAACCAATTCTGATTGGTCGTACTGCCGTGATTGAAGACAATATCAGAAAGTTAGGTTTACGCTTGCAACATGGTGTGAACATTGAAATCGTCGATCAGGAGAAGAATCCTTCGTACGATGATTTTTGGAAAGAATACCATCAAATCATGCAACGCAAAGGTGTGACGGTTGAATATGCGCAACGTGAAGCACGTCGCCGTTCTACACTTATCGCGGCAATGTTGGTTAAATTTGGCAAAGCTGATGGTATGTTGTGTGGTACTTACTCAAGCTATGACATTCACTTAGATTTCGTCAAAAACGTAATTGGCTTAAAAGAAGGTCGCAGCACGTTCTTTACGCTAAATGCATTGATGCTTGAAGATCGCAATTTATTTATTGCTGATACTTATGTAAATACCAATCCAACAGCGGCTCAACTGGCTGAAATGACCATTTTAGCGGCTGAAGAAGTGCGCCGTTTCGGTATTACACCACGCGTGGCTCTGCTTTCTCACTCAAGCTTCGGTAGCGACCAAACGGATGCAAGCGCTCAAAAAATGCGCGAAGTTTATCGTCTACTTTCAGAACAGGCACCTGAGTTAGAAGTTGAGGGTGAAATGCATGGTGATGCAGCATTAGATGAAAATATTCGTCATTTTGCATTCCCGAACTCACGCTTCAAAGGTTCAGCTAACTTGTTGATTATGCCGAACCTAGATTCAGCCAATATTTCATTCAATTTGTTAAAAGCAACTTCTGGTAATAATGTGACCATAGGTCCTATTTTATTGGGTGCTGCAAAACCTGTTCATATTCTTACACCTACAGCGACAACTCGTCGTTTGGTGAATATGACAGCATTAACGGTTGCCGAAATTCAGCAAGGTCAAAACTAAGTTCACTCAAGCCCTGCTTTTATTGAAAAGCTTCGCTTAACGCTTGAGAAAACCTCTATTCTGTAGCATGATTGTGTGAAGAATAGAGGTTTTTTCATGCAAGTTTATTTAGTAGGCGGTGCAGTTCGAGATCATTTACTCGGCCATCCCTATCACGAAAAAGATTATGTGGTGGTTGGAGCAACGCCCGAGCAACTATTGGCTGAAGGTTATCAACCTGTTGGTAAAGATTTTCCTGTATTTTTACATCCAAAAACAAAAGAAGAGTACGCACTTGCTCGTACAGAGCGTAAATCTGGTGTCGGTTATCACGGTTTTCAATTTTTTACCGATACCACAGTGAAATTAGAAGAAGATCTGATTCGTCGTGATTTAACCATTAATGCAATGGCGATGGATGATGCAGGTACTGTTTATGACCCCTATGGTGGGCAACAAGATTTAGATCAAAAAATTCTACGCCATGTATCTGATGCATTTACCGAAGACCCTCTACGCGTACTCCGTGTAGCTCGTTTTGCAGCTCGTTATGCAAGCTACGGCTTTAAAATAGCAGATGAAACACTACAATTAATGCAAAAAATTGCCCAATCAGGTGAGCTTGATGCATTAACTCCTGAACGCGTCTGGAAAGAGACCTCTCGTGCATTGCTAGAAGATCATGCAGATGTTTACTTTGAAACACTTAAAGAATGTGATGCCTTAAAAATCTTATTTCCTGAGATTGATGCGCTATTTGGTGTCCCACAACGCCCTGAATATCATCCTGAGATTGATTGTGGTATTCACACCCTCATGGCACTCAAACAAGCCTGTTTAGCTAAATATGCGCTTGATGTGCGTTTTGCTGTGCTTGTGCATGATCTTGGCAAGGCACTCACCCCTGTAGATGAACTGCCACGCCATATCATGCATGAAGAACGTGGTATAAAGCCTGTGACAGATCTCTGTGATCGTTTAAAAGTACCTACACATTTAAAAAGTCTGGCATTGATCGTTTGCAAAGAGCATTTAAAATGCCATCAAGTGAAAAATCTAAAACCTGGCACTCTATGGCGCCTTTTGCAACGCTTAGATGTACTTCGCCGTCCAGAAAAGGTACAAGCCTTTGTACAAGCTTGTGAGTGTGATGCTAAAGGTCGTTTAGGCTTAGAGCAACGCCCATATCCACAAGCACAATTCATGTTAGATGCAATGCAAATTGTCAGAAATATTCGTGCACAGGATTTACCTGAACATGTGACTGGTCCTGAAATTGGTGAAATGCTGATTCAGTATCGAATTGAGGCACTTGCTAAATTTAAGGATCTGCACAATAACTGATTAATTTTTAAGTAAATTAAGTATTTTTTGTACAGATTTTCTTATCTATGTACCAAAAAGATTATTAATCAAGCAAACGATTAATTTTATTTACTATTATTGTTGACGCATCTGCTTTTCATGCCTAAAATGCGCATCAGATTCTCCAATAGCTCAGTCGGTAGAGCGACGGACTGTTAATCCGCAGGTCCCTGGTTCGAGCCCAGGTTGGAGAGCCAATCTACTATTCTCCCATAGCTCAGTCGGTAGAGCGACGGACTGTTAATCCGCAGGTCCCTGGTTCGAGCCCAGGTGGGAGAGCCAAGATTCTAAAAAGCCCTGATCATTGATCGGGGCTTTTTTTATTGTTGCCAAAACCGAACCTAATAAAAAAGACCTCTAAAATATAGAAGTCTTTTTATGAAAAGCAATCTCAATTACGCAGTAACTTTTGCTGGCACACCACTATGAAAGCGAAACGTATCATCTGGACTTAAGATCAGATTTTTTTCCACTTCACGAATATGCTCAATGCGTTGCTGGATAGTTTCTTCTGGATCTTTGAGTTTCGCTGTTTTTGCAACATCCAACGCTAAAGCCAGATAGTCCTCAAAATGACGAGATTCAGACTTAAGCAAGTAGCGGTAGTAACGCCCCAGCTCATCGTCTACAATCGGTGCTAGCGCATAAAAACGTTCACACGAGCGTGCTTCGACAAATGCACCAATAATCATCACATCAATCAGAGCCTCAGGCTCATAGGTACGGATTTCTTTACGTAATCCACCTGCATAGCGCCCTGCACTCAAACCCTTCCACTCTTGGCCGCGTTTGTTCATGAACTCCAAAACCTGCTCATAATGCAGCATTTCTTCACGTACCAATTGCGCCAATTTCACTTGTAGGTCCGTAAAGAAACTATAGCGAAACATTAAGTTCATGGCGGTACTCGCCGCTTTTTTCTCACAGTTGGCATGATCTTGCATTAAGATGTCCAGATTATTAATAGCTTCATCCAACCATGCCTGAGGAGTCGTACAACCTAAAAACTCGATTACAGGTTGCATTAACTCATCATAATTTACGCTACTCATCAACTTATCTCGCAGCAGCCTGAATTGCTGCTTTCATATCTGTTACTGCTTGAGCCAAACCCACGAATACGCTATCGGCAATAATTGAATGCCCGATGTTTAATTCATGAATTTGTGGAATTGCTGCAATCGCTGCAACATTATCTAGATTCAAACCATGCCCAGCGTTCACAACCAAACCTTTTGCCGCGGCATATTCAGCACCTTTGATAATACGGGCTAATTCAGCTTGCTGTTGCGCATCAGTTTCAGCATCAGCATATGCACCTGTATGAATCTCAATCGTTGGTGCACCACACGCCACCGCTGCATCAATTTGGGCTAAATCTGCATCAATAAACAGAGATACATCACTGCCAATTGCTTTCAGCGCTTCAGTAGCAGCTTTGACTTTTTCAAAATGCCCAACCACATCCAATCCACCTTCCGTGGTCACTTCTTGACGACGCTCAGGTACAAAACAAACATGCTGAGGTTGAACCTCTTTAGCAAACGCAACCATTTCATCAGTTACCGCCAATTCCAAATTCATTCGTGTTTTCAACAATGGACGCATACGACGCACATCATCATCTTGTATATGGCGGCGATCTTCACGCAAATGCAAAGTAATCCCCTCTGCACCCGCTTGTTCACAGACCAAAGCAGCCTGAACTGGATCAGGGTAAGTTGTACCACGTGCTTGTCTTAACGTTGCAACATGATCAATGTTTACACCTAAGATTGCAGCCATAAAAATATCCTATTGTTTATCTTTCTATTTGCACCATTAATGCATCGAGAAGATCAAGTTTGCGTATTTTGAATCCAGAGTTGACGGCTTTTCAGCGGTCGATCACCCAGCAAAGAGCTAATCATTTGACGGTATAGTTTACCTAATAATTGCAACTGTTCGGGAGAAAAATCCTGTCCATCTTCATAACCTTTCATTGAGCCAATTAACGTGCCTGAAAGAGTTGAACGTGAGGCTTGCGTGACTGGTAAAAAACCATCATTCAGCTGAAACAAATAATGCTGAAGTGCTTGAACTTCTTGTTGATTAGCGTCAATTGAAAAGTCAATTGCATAACCCAGCTCTTGCAGTAAAGCATGTTCAAATTGACGTAAAATTTGTCTCAGAAATAATGCCGCTTGCTCATGTGAGGCGAGTTGTTGCAATTGTAATAATATCAATTGATATTGTTCAAAGGTTTGCGGCATGGCTTCTTCTAATGGACATAAGCGCAATAGAATTTCATTTAAATAAAAGCCAGCAAAAAAAGCATCCCCATGAAAAAACACAGGTTGATTCAGAATTTCGAGTTTAGTGAAATTTTTAAGTTCTGATTTGCCTGTCGCTTGTAGACGAATTGGCTGATATTGAGGTGGTGGGATTTGTCTTAGAATCCCATCCACTCGACCATATTCTTGTGTATATAAATGCACAATATGGCTTTTCTCGCGATATTTACGATGATGAATCAAATAGCCATGTAGGACTTCATTACGCATCATAGAACGATACTAGTCCTTCTTTTTCTCATCCTTTTCATCATCATCGCCATCAGGAATGACTGCACCAACAACCGCAGCCGTTCCTTTAACAACACCTTTGGTGGTCTTATAAGCAACTTTCACAGGTACAGTCACAAGCTTATGAATACAGCCCTGCAACATAAAAACACACGTCACAATTGCGAGTACACGGATTGTTGTTTTCATACCTCTATCCATATTGCAAGACAGTTAAATATCGCTATAACCCAAGCTTTTCAATGCACGCTCATCATCAGACCAACCACCTTTGACTTTCACCCAAAGTGTTAGCATGATTTTTTGCTCAAACATTTTTTCCATGTCTGCACGTGCATCCATACCAATACTTTTCAGCTTCGCACCTTTGTCACCAATCACAATCGCCTTTTGACCTTGGCGCTCCACAAAAATCGTTGCATCAATATAAGTACATGGTGGCTTTAAGCGACCTGTTTTTTCATTTACAGTTGCTTCTTCTGTTTTAAATGATTCAATCTGAACAGTTAAATCATACGGAAGCTCTTCACCCAACTGACGCATGATTTTCTCACGAATGATTTCACTCGCAAGGAAACGCTCAGAACGATCGGTTATCTGATCTAATGAATATAAAGGTGGTTGATACGGCAGATATTTTTCAATCGTGTCACGCAAATGATCTAGGTTTGCACCGCGCAATGCTGAAACTGGAACAATTTCAGCAAAATTCATTAACTTGGCACGCTCTCGAATCAGCGGTAAAGCTTCATTTTTATTTTCAAAAGTATCTAGTTTATTGATCACTAGGATCACAGGCATATCTGCATTTTTAAGTTTTTCCAAAACCAATTCATCGTTTTGAGTCCACTTTTGTGCATCAACCACAAATAAAACTAGATTCACATCACGCAATGCTGAATGTGCAGCACGGTTCATCATCTTATTGATGGCGCGTACTTCTTTTTTATGCATCCCAGGGGTATCTACGAATACAGCCTGCGATTTCTCACGTGAATCAATCCCCACGATCTTATGACGTGTGGTTTGTGGCTTACGTGAAGTAATCGATAGTTTTTGACCCAAGATGTGGTTCATCAAAGTTGACTTGCCCACGTTTGGACGGCCAACGATTGCAACAAAACCGCTTTTGAAATCTGAAGGAATTGTGGTTCCTTGAGAACTAAAAAATTGATCAACTACATTATTGCCATCTTGCTGTTCAGTTGCTTCTGGCTTATTTTCTTCTGAATGAGACATCAGGTTATTGCTCCAATAATTTTAAAATCTCTGCCGCTGCCGTTTGTTCGGCAAAACGACGACTTGAGCCCTCGCCTATAATTTTTGGCAATCCCGCTACATCACATTCCACTTTGAAATGTTGATTCGGGGCATCACCCTGAATATCTACAACCTCGTAAACTGGGAGAGGTTTTTTACGTGCTTGTAAATACTCTTGCAAACGTGATTTCGGGTCTTTCAGTTGATCTGTCGGTTCGATATGATCAAGATATGGTTCATACCATTTTAACACAATGCGCTCTAGCAAGTTGAGATCATTACTGTCTAAATAAATAGCACCAATGATTGCTTCAACGGTATCAGCCAAAATCGATTCACGGTGATGTCCACCAGATTTTAACTCGCCTGTGCTTAAAATTAATGACCGACTTAATTGCAAGTCATTTGCAATTTTCCCCAATGCCTCCTGTCGAACCAACGTCGCACGCATACGTGTTAAGCGACCTTCATTTTCCAGGGGATAGGCATTGTATAAATAATTTGCAACGATCATCCCTAATAATGCATCGCCTAGAAATTCTAGGCGTTCATAATTATGTTTATGGCTGACCGAGCGATGGGTCAAAGCCAGTTTTAACAATTCAAACTGTTTAAACTGGTGACCTATTCGCCCTTGCAGCCGTGTATCATTGAGCTTGTTTTGCAGATTTTTGGTCAAAAGTCTTCTCAAAGGTCATCACTAAACTGATATTCAGCATGAAAGGCTTACGGATTTCATACTTCTTCATCACCACAAGATCGTCTTTATAAGTCACTTGCGCAATATCTTTAAAATGTAGATCACGAATCCCGTTCATATCAAAACGTTGATCCATCTGAGATTCAAACTTACTCGGTGTAATATTTGCAGGACTATCTTTTAATAGCCCCTCAATCTGAGTATTAATCAGTTTGTCATCCCAGTACGCTGGCCAAATCGCAATTGCTGCTTTCACAGCAACTGCAAATAAAACCACCCCAAATAAAATTGCAATATACGAAGTCCCTTGTTGAGATTTACGCATCTGTCTATTTCCTATATATTTTTATTAGTCAATCTTACCATTTCGGTTGAAACTTGGAAGATTAAAACCAGGTTCTTTATGCATCCATACATAAAAAGCACGACCTGTTAGATTCGCTTCAGGTACAAAGCCCCAAAAACGACTATCTGCACTTTGATCACGGTTATCACCCATTGCGAAGTATTGTCCCTTAGGCACTGTTACTTCCCAATCCTTACCATTACTCTGAATAAATACATCATTCTCTTTGGCAACAAAAGGAATCAATGCTTCAGCACCTCTTAGCTGTGCAAACTGGAATTGCTCGGCAAGTGGGTTGCGTCCTTCTAAGTAACGGATTAAATGCTGATGCTCACCCAAAGTTTCTTTAAAATAAAGTGCTGTAGGCGTATCTTGCTGATCTTTAGCTCGAGCAAACTGTGTTGCAACTTTTGCAATCTGCTGACCATTGATAATCAATTCACCATCTTTAAATTGAATATGATCACCTGGTAAACCAACAACACGTTTAATATAGCTAATCGTTGGTTGTGGTGGATAGCGGAATACAATTACTTCGCCACGTTTCGGTTCGCCAACATTAATTACTTTTGAATTTACAATCGGTAAACGCACGCCATAATCAAATTTATTCACCAGAATAAAATCACCCGTTTCTAAGGTAGGTACCATAGAGTCCGACGGAATATTAAATGGCTCATACAAGAAAGAACGTAGTACAAGTACAACAGCTAACACTGGCCAGAAATCATATGCCCATGTGATAGCAAAGTTTTCCTGATTACGCCCACGTGTTGCACGCTGTTTCAATACCAACTTATCCAGTAACCACACCAAAAAGAAAATCAGTGTTGCTGGTACCAGAATCAAGTTAAAATCAAAATCCACAAACCCTCTCTTGCAGTGTAACTGCTCGTATTTTGACTGGGTAAAACAAACGTTTCCCCAGCCTCATCATTCTTTATCTATCAACTTTCAATACGGCTAAGAATGCTTCTTGCGGGATCTCAACACTTCCCACTTGCTTCATGCGCTTCTTACCTTCTTTCTGCTTCGCAAGAAGTTTCTTCTTACGCGAAACGTCACCACCATAACATTTTGCCAATACGTTTTTGCGCATTGCTTTTACAGTAGAACGCGCAATAATTTGCGCACCAATCGCGGCTTGAATCGCAACATCATACATTTGACGAGGAATGAGATCTTTCATTTTCTCAACCAATGCAATACCGCGATGGCGAGCATCTTGACGGTGGCAGATCATTGCTAAGGCATCAACCTTTTCGCTATTAATTAAAACATCAACCTTAACCAGAGCTGAACTCTCGAAACGAACGAAGTTATAATCAAGTGAAGCAAAGCCACGCGAGCATGATTTTAATTTATCAAAGAAATCCATGACCACTTCTGCCATTGGAATTTCAAAAGTAATTGAAACTTGATTACCCAAGAATTTCATATCTTTTTGAATACCACGACGCTCGATACACAAAGTCATCACGTTACCCAAATATTCTTGCGGCACGAGGATATGACATTCAGCAATCGGTTCTCGTAGATCTTCAACCGTCGAGCCATCTGGCATTTTTGACGGGCTGTCGATATAAATGATATCGCCTTTCTTGGTTAACGCTTCGTAAATAACAGTCGGTGCAGAGCTGATCAGATCAAGATCGTATTCACGCTCTAAACGCTCTTGTACGATCTCCATGTGCAGCATTCCCAAGAAGCCACAACGGAAACCAAAGCCTAAAGCATCTGAACTCTCAGGTTCGAAGAATAAAGCAGAGTCATTGATCTGTAATTTTTGCAATGCTTCACGGAATGGTTCAAAGTCACTTGAATCAATCGGGAACAGACCTGCATAAACTTGTGGTTTAACCTTTTTAAAACCCGGTAAAGTCGCAACATCAGGTGTGTTTGAAAGCGTAATGGTATCACCGACTGGCGCACCAAAAATGTCTTTAATCCCTGCAATTACAAAGCCAACTTCACCTGCTTCAAGGATGTCAGTTTCGGTATGCTTTGGATTGAACACACCGACAGAAGTCACAGGATGCGTTTGTCCCGTTGATTTCACCAACATCTTGTCGCCCTTGCGGATGCGACCTTGTTTAATACGAACAAGCGATACAACACCAAGGTAGTTATCGAACCATGAGTCGATAATTAATGCTTGTAACGGTGCATCACGATCACCTTCTGGCGCAGGAATCACATCAACCAAGCGCTCTAGAACACCTTCAACACCTAGGCCAGTTTTTGCTGAACAGGTTGGTGCATCTGTCGCTTCAATCCCGATAATTTCTTCAATTTCGTGGATTACACGCTCAGGCTCAGCTTGAGGTAAATCAATCTTGTTGAGGATTGGTAAAACTTCTAAGCCCTGCTCAATCGCGGTATAACAGTTTGCAACTGACTGTGCTTCAACACCTTGAGCAGCATCAACCACCAACAACGCACCTTCACATGCCGCCAAAGAACGAGAAACTTCATAAGAGAAGTCGACGTGTCCTGGGGTATCAATGAAGTTTAATTGGTATTCTTGACCATTTGGGTGCGTGTAATACAACGTTACCGAGGCAGCTTTAATGGTAATCCCACGCTCACGCTCAAGCTCCATAGAGTCTAATACTTGAGCTTGCATCTCACGATCTTGTAAACCGCCACACATTTGAATGAAACGGTCAGCCAAAGTCGACTTACCATGGTCAATATGAGCAATAATCGAGAAATTGCGTATATTTTTGATATCTACGGATTTTTTAGCTTGCGCCATGGGTTACCTTAACAAAATAGAACGCTCTATACTTTTAAAAAGTAGTGAGCCAAATGGTTTAATAAAATTGCCCGCGATTATAACAGAACAGGCTTTCAAAGTATTCAAAATAATAAACGCTTTGATATGAACAACCGAACAATTTATCTATATTTAAACCAATTAAACTGCGTCATATGAAATAGAGAAATCCATCGGATCTAAATCAGCTGCAATTGGCTGATACGCTTGAGTAAAACTTGGTGACATACGTTTTGGACGCCCTGAATCAATTTCAATACATGCCCATTTGGTATTACCAACAAATAAAATGCTCTGATCTTTAGGTCTATAGAAGGCGTACTGACGAAACGAGTAAAGTGCATTAATATCATCTAACCATGTCCTTAAGATGACTTCTTCACCTTCCAGTGCAGCCTTGCGATATTGAACATGATGTTCTACTGCGACCATTGCATGTTTGAGTTCTAAATATTGAGCCAAACCTAAACCCAATGTCTCGATATGTGCTGAAGCAACATCTTGCATCCATTGGATATACATTACATTGTTCACATGCCCCAATACATCGATATGCTTAGGCTGGACTTGTATTTTTAAATCAAAAATTGTACTCATAATTTTGCGTATTTCATCACGACCAACGTTTCGCTAGCTACACTAGTCTAAACACAACAGGATTTCAAAACAAAAACCACCCTAATTCTAGAGTGGTTTTAGCAACATAACCTTCATTCCATCATTAAGGTAAACGTAATCCAAGAATTGCACGCTGACCTTGACGGATAATTGTTACACGCGCAACGCTATTTTTTGGCAAAGCAGAAACAGTTTTTGCAAACATTTGACTGTTGGTAATTGCTGTACCATTCACTTGTACAATCACATCACCTGCAACCAAATTAGATAAAGATGCTGTACCACCACGCTTCACATCTTGAATCAAAATACCACCACGAACTTCCAAACGTGCTTGTTCAGCTGCGGTTAAGTCACGAATGCTCATACCTAAACCACTGGTTGGGTTATTCTTCTCGGCATCAGCGGCCGTATCATCTGGTGCAGTACCCAGAGTTGCAGAAATCATACGTGTTTTATCATCACGAAGGATTTCCAGTTGAACTGTTTGGTTTGGTGCGATTCGGTTGAGTGAATAAAGTAAATCGCTGGTACGCAGAATTGGAGCACCATTGGCTTTTAAAATCACATCACCTGATTTGAGACCTGCTTTGTCAGCTGGAGACTTTGGCTCTACTTGAGTAATCAACGAACCTTCTGGTTTCGGCAATTTATAGGCTTCTGCCAAGTTACGATCAATATCTTGCATCTTAATACCAAGATAAGAACGGGTTACTTTACCAGTCGTCTTCAATTGTTGTACGACATCCATCGCCACATCAATTGGGATCGAGAATGATAAGCCCATATAACCTCCCGTACCACTAAAGATACGTGAGTTAACACCGACCACTTCACCACGCTGGTTAAACAATGGACCGCCAGAGTTCCCAGGGTTTAAAGCTGCATCAGTTTGAATAAATGGAACCGAAGTTTCCCCACTCATATTTCGTGATTTTGCACTGACGATCCCTGCAGAAGCCGAGTAGTCAAAGCCAAATGGCGAACCAATCGCGAGCACAGGCTCACCAACGCGAAGTTGATTCACATCACCTACTTTCAACTCTGGGAAATTATTGCCAGTCACTTTTAGCAAAGCGATATCGGTACGTTCGTCACTTCCCACAAGCGTCGCATCAAGCTCACGACGATCATTCAGCGTGATACTGATACGTGACGCATCTGCAATCACATGTCGGTTGGTAAGCAAATAACCATCTTTGCCGATAAAGAATGCACTTCCGAATGCAGTTTTTTCTTGCGGGCCCTGCTGTTGCGGGATAATCACTTGATTACCAAAAAAACGTCTTAAAATTTCAGGGACTTGTTGTTGCAACAACTCTTCCTGAGTCATTTTCTTTACAACATTGACACTCACAACAGCAGGACTGACCTGCTCAACGAGGTTTGAAAAATCTACTGGCGCAGCAGCATTGACTTGAGACGCTGCTATCGTAAATACCGCAGCATACATTCCTTGTTGTAAATAGCGACTTTTCATGAAGCAAGAACCTACATACTGATAATTAAAATGAAATTTAGGTCTATATTTCTAGCACACCCCTATCATTCTTTTCGTAAAAATATGTTTATATTTTCAATGCATACAACGATCTAGAATGATGAAATGTGAATAAACTGTGGAGAAATACGCCATAACTTACTTGATAGAAATGGTTTTATCCTGAACAGCTTAACGATAGATTAAAACAATGTACTGAAACGTAATCATTTTCTCATTCGTACAGATCAGACAAAAATAATAAGCGAATAAATGGCATTCGCTAAAAATTCACTCAATTTCAGGCAGATTAGCCCTTGCCTTTTTGACAAAAAAGCGGTGTCATTAGCGAACGTTTAAAACTGAAGCAGATTGACATGCCTGATTTAAAAACAATTCACCATTTTGATGTGATTATTGTGGGCAGTGGCGGTGCAGGTTTAAGTCTTGCACTCTCTTTACCAAGTCATTACAACATTGCAATTTTAGCTAAGGCTGCGCTGACAGAAGCCAGTACCTTCTATGCTCAAGGCGGTGTTGCTGCAGTATTAGACGAGACAGATTCTATTCAACAACATATTAATGACACTATGATTGCAGGTGGTCATCTTTGTGAGTTGGATGCCGTAAAACATACCGTCGAAGGTGGTAAACCTTCCGTTGATTTCCTACTCAAACAAGGCGTGCAATTTACGCTAGATGATGATGAACAATTACACCTTACCCGTGAAGGTGGTCATTCACAACGTCGTATCATTCACTCTGCCGATGCAACAGGCAAAGCTATTTCAACTACATTGGTTGAACGTGCGAAAGAACGAAAAAATATTACGATTTTTGAAAATTATATTGCGATTGATCTGATTACGCTACACAAGCTTGGGCATCAAAACCAAGCCAACCGTTCAATCGGTCTATATGCTTTAGATGAAGCTAATGAACAGGTTCATACTTTCCTAGCGCCATTCACCGCACTTGCCTGTGGCGGTGCAATGAAAGCTTATCTCTATACCTCCAATCCTGATATTGCGACTGGTGATGGAATTGCCATGGCCTATCGTGCAGGTTGTCGCGTAGCAAATATGGAATTTAACCAATTCCATCCGACCTGTTTATATCATCCGAAAGCGCGTTCTTTCTTAATTACCGAAGCGATGCGTGGTGAAGGTGCTTATTTGCGCCTACCAGATGGCGAACGTTTCATGCTGCGTTTTGATGAACGTGCTGAACTTGCACCACGTGATATTGTGGCGCGTACCATTGACCATGAAATCAAACGTTTAGGGATTCGTCATGTTTGGTTAGACATCACCCATAAATCGCCAGAATTTATTACTGAACACTTCCCTACACTGTATGCACGTTTGCTTGAACTCGGTATTGATATCACCAAAGATATGATTCCTGTGGTTCCAGCAGCGCATTACACCTGTGGCGGTGTGGTGGTCAATGAGCATAGCCAAACTGATTTAGATGGCTTATATGCCATTGGTGAAACCTCATATACAGGTTTGCATGGTGCTAACCGTATGGCGAGTAACTCACTACTTGAATGTTTCGTTTATGGCATGAGCGCAGCAGAAGACATCGAACAGAAATTTGATTCTGAGTTTCAATTCCCAGATGTTCCAGCATGGGATGAAACGCAAGTCACCGATGCCGATGAAGATGTAGTGATCCTACAAAACTGGGATGAGCTTCGTTCCACCATGTGGAACTATGTGGGTATTGTTCGCACCACCAAACGTTTACAGCGTGCCTTGCACCGTATTGAAATGCTAAAGCGTGAAATCACTGAGTATTATCAGGATTACCGCGTCAGCAAGAATCTGATTGAATTGCGTAACCTGGTTCTAGTTTCGGAAATGATTGTACGTTGTGCGATGGAGCGGAAGGAATCACGGGGTTTGCATTACACGCTGGATTATCCAGAACTCTCACATGAGATTCGTAAGACAGTGTTAACACCACCAAATTTCAAGGTAGAACAACCGTTGGTGAATGAGTAATGAAATTAGGGTTAAAGATGTTTATCTATATATCTTTAACCCTAAAAATTATTCATAAATTCGAGCAGCCATCAGCATTTCTGCAAAAACTTTCCAATCAAGTTTATCCAAACGGTTACTCTGATCGATATTTTTATAATATCCCTCCATATCTTCAGTCCATGAAGCTAAAGCATCAAGAAAATCAGACAAATTAATATTCTCCCAATTGTTTGGATCATCTATAAGGTTCTGACGTAATTTCTTAATAAAAATCGCGAGTTCAGTATGACTAGATATCGCATCAATTGCCTTATCTAGATGATCGCTATCATGATCTTTATTCATTAGAACTGGCCTATCTCAAATATTGCAAAGCATCTTCAAACACCACATCCGCATTCTGTGTTGCATCTAAGCGCTTGATCCGTTCAGGCTCTGCTTGCCACAAGGTCTCATAACCTGCACTCACCTTAGTAAAGAAACTTAATTTCTCTTGCTCAAAACGATCCAATGCACCACGCTCTCGCGCACGGGTCATACCCAATTCAATCGGTGCATCTAACCAAAAGGTAATATTCGGCATTTTCGCCACAAAGGTTTGATTTAACAGTTGCAACTTTTCCTGACTTAAACCACGTCCAGAACACTGATAAGCAAAGCTGGCATCGGTAAAACGATCACTCAGCACAATTTTACCTGCCGCTAATGCAGGTAAAATCACTTGTTGTAAATGCTGTGCACGTGCTGCATAAATCAATAACAACTCGGTATCATGACTCATTTGCTCTTCATGATTCACTGCTAATAATAAGGAGCGAATCTGCTCAGCCAATGGTGTTCCACCCGGTTCACGGGTCAACACCACTTCTTTACCTTGCTGTTCAAAGTACTGATGAATTTTACGAATCAGTGTCGTCTTACCAACACCTTCCGTCCCTTCAAAACTGATAAACATTATTCGCCCTGCTTTTTCTTTGAACGTAGCACAGTTAAATATTCTTGCACTGCACGATTATGGTCTTCTAAAGACGCGGTAAATTTATGCCCACCATTGCCCGTGGCAACGAAGTAAATATTTTTGGCATCATCTGGATGCATCGCTGCTTCAATCGCTTTTTTACTTGGTAAAGCAATTGGTGTTGGCGGTAAACCATTGATGGTATAGGTGTTATAGGCCGTTGGCGTACGCAAGTCATTACGGGTGATATTGCCTTTGTAGTTGTCACCCATGCCATAAATCACCGTTGGATCTGTTTGTAAGCGCATCCCTATTTTCAAACGACGAACAAATACACCCGAAACTTGTTCTAACTCGCTATCAAGGCTAGTTTCTTTCTCAATAATTGAAGCCATGATCAAGGCTTCATACTTATCTTTATACGGTAAGTTCGGTGCTTTCTTGGCCCAAGCGTCATCCAAGGATTTCATTTGACGGCGATACAAATCCGTTAAGATTTTTTTATCCGTTTCACCTTTGGCGAAAAAATAAGTATCAGGCGCAAATAGACCTTCTGGATGCGTATATGAGATATTTAATTGCTTTAATAATTCACTGTGCGGAAGATCAAGTAAGGTATTGGTGACATTCGGGTCTTTTCTTAGACTTTGAATCAATTGTGAAAAAGTTGTTCCCTCAATGACTAGAATACGGTTCATCTGCGCATTATCCGCATCAGACAACATATCCATCACCTGACGAATACTCATGCCTTCTGTAATTTCATAAACACCCGCTTTCATAGTGTCATGAATCATAAACTTCTGATACAGCTTTAAAACTATTGGAAAATTCACCTTATTTTCTTTGGCTAAACGATCAATAAAGCGTGAATAGGTATCACCAGAAGAAATCACCAAAAGCTGTTTTTTACTGTCTACAGGGTAATTTTTAAATAAACTAGACCATACAATTCCAAAGATCGCCAATACAAAAATAACGATGGCAATCAATAAGGCTTTAAAAAAAGAAAATCTAGATTTCGGTTTCGCTTTGGGCTTTTTCTTACTTTTGCTGGAATTTGGCGGCTTTGGCATATTAATCAATCTGGCTAAGTTTTAAAGTTTCAAATAAATCAAGATAGGGTTGCTGCGCTAAGGCTCGATCATTAAATCGAACAACCGCTTTCATTGGATGTAACGCATTGCAAAAAAATAAACTTTGGATATGACCAATCTCATTCATATCGATACACCGCTGCTCACATTCAATCTGATATTGCTGCATTCTCGATAAGATTTTGGCTCTCATCACACCGTGGACGCCATTATAACGAAGTTCAGGCGTAATCCACCGATCATTTATACGAATAAAACAATTACTGCTCACCCCTTCAACAATATAGCCTTGTACATCACTAACGAGAGCTTCTAACCAACCACGCTGATCAGCTTCTTGTTTTAGTAAGACCTGTTCTAACCTGTTCAGGGTTTTCAACCCCACTAAATGAGGCATATTCAAACCCAAAGCATGATTTAACATACCACTTTCAATCCATTCAGGCTGAAAAGCCTGTGTCACTCTTGGGTAATACCAGACATACACATCAGCGGCATGTAAGGGAAGACTATAACCGCGATCGCCTTCACCACGGCTAATCACAACTTTTAATGTGCCATTGAGATTTGAATATTGCTGCTTTAATTGTACAAGTGACTTTTCTACACAGGATAAATCTGCATCCAACTGCAAGGACTGACATGCTAATTTTAAACGTGCAAAGTGAAGTTCTTTTAGTTCAAAAATTCCGTGAAAAATACGTGCTGTGGTAAAGCAGCCATCACCATAATGAAAAGCTCGGTCTAGTAAAGGGATGGAGTCAACAAATTGCCCATTTTTATAACAATGCATAATCTAGATACCTTTCCACTTTATAAGCCAGCACTACAAAAACCAATAAACCATTGATTTTAAATAAGTATAACAATTAAAACCTAAAATTAAAAATCGCTTATATATCAATAATTCAGCAAAGCTTATCTGTTTTATCTATTTCTATTTTTTTCATAACAAATTCGATTTTAATTATTTTTTTTGCAAAAAAACTGGCGTTATGCTGCGTACATATTCCAAACAGTGATTTAGTTTTTAAGGGGTTTTCCATGCGTTTTTCTCAAGTTAAAGTCGGCGTCATTGCCGCATTACTCTCAGTTTCTTCATTCGCGGCGCAAGAATTCTTAAACGTTTCTTATGACCCAACGCGTGAACTTTATACAGATTTCAATAAACAATTTGGTACGTTCTGGAAACAGCGTACAGGTCAGGACATCGACTTTAAACAATCACACGGTGGTTCAGGTAAACAAGCCCGTGCCGTGATTGATGGCTTAAATGCAGATGTAGTCACACTTGCGCTTGCAGCAGATATCGATGAGATTGCGGAAAATGCAAAACTACTTCCAGTAGACTGGCAAAAGAAACTACCGAACAACTCTACGCCATATACCTCAACAATTGTATTCCTTGTTCGTAAAGGCAACCCAAAACAAATCAAAGATTGGGGTGACCTCGTTAAGCCAGGTGTAGAAATCATCACACCAAATCCAAAAACATCTGGTGGTGCACGTTGGAACTACTTAGGTGCTTGGGCATGGGCGAAACATCAAAAAGGTGGTAACGACGCTAAAGCTCAAGAATTTGTTCGTCAAATTTATAAACAAACCAAAGTACTTGATTCAGGTGCCCGTGGTGCAACCACAACCTTTGCTGAACGGGGTATTGGTGACGTCTTACTGGCTTGGGAAAATGAAGCCTACCTAGCGGTACGTGAGCAACCAGGCAAATTCGAAATCGTCACACCTTCTCTTTCGATTCTTGCAGAACCACCAGTTGCTGTCGTTGAAAAGAATGCTGAGAAAAAAGGCAATCTACAAATTGCTCGTGGTTACTTGAACTATCTGTATTCACCAGCAGGACAAGAAATTGCTGCACGTAACTTCTACCGTCCTCGTAATGCAGCGGTGTTAAAGAAATACAGTAACGTATTTAAACCACTTAAATTAGTGACGATTGATCAAGAGTTTGGTGGTTGGACCAAAGTGCAAAAAACGCACTTTGATAATGGTGGTGTGTTTGATCAAATCGTCAAGCTCAACAACACAGGCAAATAAAAATCTCCCTTGCGCTGCTATAAACGCAGCTCACCTCTTTTGAAAGAGGGGAATTACACAGATTTTAGTTTAGTTACTAAATTCGTGTTACTCCTCCCTTTCTTAAAGGGAGATTAGGAGGGATTCTAAGGGGATAAGGAGAATAGACATGATTCATACCGTAATTGTTCCAGGTGTAGGTGGTAGCGAAGCGCAGCATTGGCAATCTTGGTTACAACAGCAACTCGTGTCTAGCTCTCGCGTTCAACAGCAACATTGGGATCGCCCTGTGTTGAGTGAATGGGTTGCTCAATTTGTTAAAACTGTTGTTGCAGCTCCAGCGCCTGTTCAAATCGTTGCACATAGCTTTGGCTGCTTAACCAGTGTTGCGGCACTTGCTGAACATCCAGAACTTAGAGCAAAAGTTAAAAATCTGATTTTGGTTGCACCTGCGAACCCAGCACGGTTTGGCGAAGCAGGCTTTGCACGCCATAGCCTGACTGACTATAAGCAGTATTTTCAACAGCTCAAAATTGAAGTGCCAACCACATTATTGATTAGTGAAAATGACCCTTGGTTAGGTTATGTCGATGCATTACAACTCGCACAAGCATGGAAATTAACACCAATCAATTTAGGTCCAGTTGGTCATATCAATGTTGCTTCTGGATTTGGTCCTTTTCCAGAGATCCTGAACTACCTGCTGCCTGAAAAAAAGACTCAGCTGGTTGCCCGAATGAGTCAGGCAAATTTTAATTTGAAATTTGCCTAGCCCCAGCTTTCCGTAATTCTAGTATTCGCATTATTTATTTGCTTGTTTTAGCAAACATTTCTCTTTGAGGAAATATCATGTCGCAGCGTTCCCGAGTGCTGCCTGGGTTTGGTCTCTCATTAGGCTTCACCCTCGCTTACGTGTCTTTGATTGTGCTTATTCCTTTATCTGCTGTATTTATCAAATCTTTTGGGATTGGATGGGATGGCTTATGGGAAATCTTAACTTCAGAACGAATCTTAAAATCCTTACAGCTTAGCTTTAGTGCCGCACTGATTGCAGCTTTAGTTAATGTTATTTTTGGTCTGTTATTGGCTTGGTGCCTGGTTCGTTATACCTTCCCTGGCAAACGTATTGTAGATGCTTTAGTAGACTTGCCTTTTGCATTACCCACTGCTGTTGCAGGTATTGCATTAACTTCTTTATATGCTCCAACAGGTTGGATCGGGCAATATCTTTCTCCACTTGGAATTGAAGTAGCCTATACCCCGATTGGTATCACACTTGCTTTAATCTTCATTGGTCTACCATTCGTGGTTCGTACCGTACAACCAGTACTCAGTGATATTGAAACCGAGTTGGAAGAAGCTGCTTCTGCCCTAGGCGCCAATCGCTGGCAAACCATTATCAAAATCATTTTACCAATTTTATTCCCTGCCTTGCTGACAGGTTTTGCCTTAGCTTTTGCACGCGGTGTTGGCGAGTATGGCTCTGTTATTTTCATTGCAGGTAATCAACCTTATAAAACAGAAATTGCACCGTTAATGATTATCTCGCGTTTAGAAGAATATGATTATGCAGGTGCAACCACCATCGCTGTGGTTATGCTCGTCCTCTCTTTCGGCATCTTATTTTTAATTAACTTGGTGCAAGCATGGGCTAGCCGTCGTACAGGGAGAGTTGCACAATGAGTCTAAATACCAATGGCAATGCTTTAGCGCTTAAATTACAAGCCAGAGATGCAACCCGAGAACCCACTTGGGTCCGTTATACCTTGATTGGTGTTGCTCTGATCTTTTTCCTGAGCTGTTTAATCCTACCGCTGATTTTGGTTTTTGTTGAAGCATTTAAACAAGGTTTGACCGTTTATATCAATGCTTTAACCGATTCAGATACTTTATCTGCTGTGAAACTGACCTTACTCACTGCCGCGATTGCAGTGCCAATTAATGTGATGTTTGGTGTTGCAGCAGCATGGGCGGTGGCAAAGTTCCAGTTCCGTGGTAAAGCGATCTTAACCACCATTATTGATATGCCTTTTTCGGTATCACCAGTCATTGCAGGTTTAATGTTGGTTCTGATTTTTGGTACACAGGGCTGGATGGGCAGTTGGTTAATGGATCATGACATCAAAATCTTGTATGCCGTGCCTGCGATTGTATTAGCCACGATTTTTATTACTGTTCCTTTTGTTGCTCGTGAACTAATTCCATTAATGGAAGCGCAAGGGACTGAGGAAGAAGAAGCAGCGATTGTACTTGGTGCTTCAGGTTGGCAAACCTTCTGGAAAGTAACCCTACCAAATATCAAATGGGGTTTGATTTACGGCGTGATTCTATGTAATGCCCGTGCAATGGGTGAGTTTGGTGCCGTTTCTGTCGTTTCAGGACATATTCGCGGTCAAACCAACACCTTACCGTTACACGTCGAGATTCTTTATAACGAATATACCTTTAGTGCTGCATTTGCTGTGTCTTCATTACTGGCATTTTTAGCGATCATTACATTGATTTTGAAAACTTGGCTTGAAGTACGCCAAGACCAAGCAAATGAACATCAACCAAATCACTAAGGAATGAACACATGAGTATTCAAGTTAAAAATATTGAAAAACACTTTGGTGCATTCCATGCGCTCAAAAATATTTCGTTAGACTTTCCTGAAGGTGAATTGGTTGCCCTACTTGGTCCTTCAGGCTGCGGAAAAACTACCTTATTACGTATTATCGCAGGCTTAGAATCTGCAGATGGTGGTCAGGTTTTACTTGAAGGTGAAGATGCAACGGACATCCATGTACGTGAGCGTCAGGTTGGTTTCGTGTTTCAACACTATGCCCTGTTCCGCCACATGACTGTTTTTGACAATATTGCCTTTGGTTTACGCGTTCGCCCTCGTGCAACACGCCCTTCAGAAGCTGAAATCAAAAAACGTGTAACGCGCTTACTGGATTTGGTACAACTCGGCTTCTTGGCAGACCGTTACCCTGCTCAACTTTCTGGTGGTCAGCGTCAACGTATTGCATTGGCACGTGCCTTAGCCGTTGAGCCACGTGTTTTACTCTTAGATGAGCCTTTTGGTGCACTTGATGCCAAAGTTCGTAAAGAATTACGCCGCTGGTTACGTACCTTACATGATGAGCTACATATCACTTCAATTTTTGTAACCCATGACCAAGAAGAAGCATTAGAAGTGGCTGACCAGATCATCGTCATGAACAAAGGTGATGTCGAGCAAATCGGTTCACCACGTGAAGTGTATGAAAAACCAGCAACCCCGTTTGTTTTTGATTTCCTTGGTCAAGCAAATCGTTTTGAAGGTGAGCATACTGACGGTATTATCCGTATCGGCGATGACCGTATTCAGCTACCGACTCTACTAGATGCGCCACAAGGGAAAGTCATTGCATTTGCACGACCAAATGAATTACATATTCATACCCAACCTCAAGCCAATACCATTGAGGCAACGTTCTTACGTGAGGTGTGGATTGCAGGCAGAGTTGTGGCGGAATTACAAGATCGTAGTGGACGTACTATCGAAATTTTATTAAGTGTAGAAGAAGCGAACTTACATCAATTCAAACCAAATCAAACCGTTTGGATCAGTGCAGCTCAACTTCATTTATTCGCAGATCAAACAACGCAAGTTGCTTAAAATAATATTGATGGGGTAAAAACACACCCCATCCTCTTATGAGGAAAAACTTTTATGAACTTCCAACAACTCAGAATTATTCGAGAAACTGTTCGCCAAAACTTTAATTTAACCGAAGCATCTGCGGCACTTTATACCTCCCAATCTGGTGTCAGTAAACACATTAAAGATTTAGAAGATGAATTAGGCGTACAGCTATTTGTACGTAAAGGTAAACGCTTATTAGGCCTCACCGAACCCGGTCAATCATTATTAAGTATTGTAGAACGCATGCTAGTCGATGCTGACAATATTAAACGTCTAGCCGATGATTTTAATAAAGTGGATGAAGGTACACTGACTATCGCGACTACGCATACTCAGGCTCGTTATGTACTGCCACCAATTGTGAATCAGTTTAAAAAGTTATTTCCAAAAGTACATTTGGTATTACAACAAGCGAGCCCTGTTGAGATTGCAGAAATGCTACTTCAAGGTGAAGCAGATATTGGTATTGCAACCGAGTCATTAACAACAGAAGATAATTTGGCAAGCGTACCTTATTATGAATGGCACCACAGCATCATTACACCGAAAGATCACCCTCTAGCGAAACTAGATAAAATCAGCTTGGACGTCTTAGCTGAATATCCGTTGATTACTTATCATGGTGGTTTTACTGGACGTTCGAAAATTGACAAGGCATTTGAAGATGCACAATTGCATGCCGATATTGTAATGTCGGCACTCGATGCCGATGTCATCAAAACCTATGTTGAACTGAATATGGGCGTTGGGATTGTCAATGATGTCGCTTATGATGCTGAACGTGACTACCGTTTGCAACAAATTAAAACTGATGTGTTTGGTGTGAATACCACATGGATTGCGGTACGCAAAGGACACCTTCTCCGTGGCTATGGTTATGAGTTTATTTCGCTCTGCTCACCAGAGACCGACATTAAAGCACTGAAAAAAGTGGCTTACCCTGAAGAATAAATCATCTAAAAACAAAAGGCTCATATGAGCCTTTTGTTTTACTTATTAAAGAGCATAAAAAAACGAGCATTGAGCTCGTTTTTTTATGTCAAATGCGCGGCTTAGAAATTAAAGCTTACACCCACTTTACCAACTGGCAACCATTGATATTTGTCGTCATTCGCAATTTTATGAGCTTCAGCATTAACAGCTTCAGTTAAAGACTGACTACCCGTAGTCGTTGCTGTACCTGTAGATGTCAAAGTAACCTTTGGATTACCAGTGTAATATGCACCTACTTCACCAAAAAGACCGATATTTTTGTAAATTTTTGGTGCAAAACCAAAGCCTACATATGGTGCGATGTCATTTTTATACTCCATCTTACCATCGATTTTAACGCCACCAGCATTCGCCAAGAAGTCTTGATTATTCACGCGGAAAGCACGAGTTGCACTTACATTACGAGTTAAATCATAATCATTATCTAAATAAGCCACACCAGCTGCTACATATAGAGATTTAGCAAATACGCTTTCACTTGTTCCCCATGGACGCACTTCAGCATTTAAATATGCAGTTTTATTGTCCATGTCTACATCATAAGTTGAGCCATTTACTTTGATGTCATCTGACCAAGAGATATCGCCACCATTGTAACCCAATGACAAGCCTACATATGGATTGACTTTATATGAAATAGCACCACCATAGCCTGTTGTACCTACTTCAGCACGAACTGAAACTGGATCTAAGTATGAAGGGAATGCATAAACTGATTCCTTCACAACTTGCTCATCTGCTGCAAATGCAGTACCTGCAATCGCTGTTAAAGCACCTGCTGCTAACATAACACGCAAAGCTTTCATTGAAGTCTCCTCACAAAACGCTTTTATTTAAATAAATATATAATTGTTGCTTGTGGAATAAGCATAAAAGAATGATCGCTAACTTTTTATACAGAAACTGATTACTTTTTGTTATTTTTTGATACAAATTCGAATGAATTATGTATTTGCAAATTATAGATAAAAAACAATGAACTCCATTTTTATTACAGTTTTGTTGCGCAAATTTAAAACAATATATTGTAACTACTTTTTTCAAAGATTCTTACCGAAAATTAGTGTAAAATCTTGAAAATTTTTTTGGAAGAACGAAGATCATGTCTCAGCTTTCTACAATCATTGAGCAAGCATTTGAAGACCGTGCCAACTATAGCGCAACGGACTGCCCAACAGAAATTCGCCAAGCTGTAGAAGAAGCATTGACTGCTTTAGACAACGGCACACTTCGTGTTGCGGAAAAAATCGATGGTGAATGGGTTGTTCACCAATGGTTAAAAAAGGCAGTTTTACTTTCATTCAAACTCAATGACAACAAGCCAATCGAAGCTTGTGATCTTCGTTTCTATGACAAAGTAGATACTAAATACGCAAGTTGGACTGAAGAACAATTCAAAGCTGCGGGTGTACGTGTTGTACCGCCAGCTGTAGCTCGTCGTGGTAGTTTCCAAGCGAAGAATGTGATTTTAATGCCTTCATATGTCAACATTGGTGCCTATGTAGATGAAGGTACAATGGTTGATACATGGGCAACTGTAGGTTCATGTGCACAAATCGGCAAAAATGTTCACTTATCTGGTGGTGTTGGGATCGGTGGTGTTTTAGAGCCATTACAAGCAAACCCGACGATTATTGAAGATAACTGCTTCATCGGTGCACGTTCTGAAATCGTTGAAGGCGTGATTGTTGAAGAAGGTTCTGTAATCTCAATGGGTGTTTTCATTGGTCAATCAACTAAGATCTTTGATCGTGAAACTGGTGAAGTTCACTACGGTCGCGTTCCAGCAGGTTCTGTGGTTGTTGCGGGTAGCCTTCCATCTAAATGCGGTACTTATAGCCTTTACGCTGCTATCATCGTGAAAAAAGTTGATGCAAAAACACGTGCAAAAACTAGCCTAAACGATTTATTACGCGCTGACTAATTTCTAATATTTATTGCGGAACTTGATCGTTCCCTGTCTCTACGATCAGTCATGGTCGTAGAGATTTTGTTTTTTATGTAGCATGCTGCTTGTGTAGCACCTGTTTGTGGTAACTGTTTATGGCTTCCTTACGTTCTTCTGCAATTCCTGTCTCTGATCCTGCGGCTGGTTTGCGCATCACGGAGATCTTTTACTCTTTGCAAGGCGAAGCGAATACGTTTGGTCTACCGACTGTTTTTATTCGTTTAACAGGTTGCCCTTTACGCTGTAGTTATTGCGATACCACCTACTCTTTTGAAGGCGGTGAGCGTTTATCGCTTGAACACATTATCGAAACTGCAAGTCAGCATAAAACCCCCTATATTTGTGTCACTGGCGGCGAGCCGCTTGCTCAGCCAAATTGCCTGATTTTATTACAGCGTCTGTGTGACCTCGGGTTTGAAGTTTCCCTAGAAACCAGTGGCGCCTTAGATGTGTCTAAAGTCGACCCACGTGTTTCTAAAGTGCTTGATTTAAAAACACCGACCTCTAAAGAAGATCATCGAAATCTATACAGTAATCTTGACTATTTAACACCCCATGATCAGATTAAATTTGTGATTTGTAATCGTGCGGATTATGAGTGGTCTAAACAACAACTTGAACAATTCCAGTTGCAAGATAAAGTGAGTACTGTATGGTTCTCACCTGCTTTTGCAATTGAAAAAGGTGCTGTCGCCCTGCCTGCTTTGGCGCGTGACTTAGCTCAATGGATTTTAGAAGACCATCTCCCTGTTCGTTTCCAACTACAGTTACATAAGCTGTTATGGAATGATGAATCTGGTCGTTAAAAAGCTCACAAAGACCGTTCTGCAACATCGATCGGCTTTTTCAAATTTATTTTTAGGTTGAATCATGGAAAATAATATGCGTTCTCGTGCCATCGTATTATTGTCTGGTGGCTTAGACTCAACAACGTGTCTTGCCTGGGCACAAGCAAACTATGAATGTATTGCTTTAAGTTTTATGTACGGTCAACGTTCGACGACTGAGCTTGATGCAGCAAAGGCGCTTGCACAACGTGCAGGTGTTGAACATCGTGTCATTAATATTGATTTAGGCAATTTAGGCGGTTCAGCGCTTACAGATCATAACATTGAAGTCCCAGAACAATTACAAGAAGGCATTCCTGTAACTTATGTTCCAGCACGTAACACAATTTTCTTGTCTTATGCCCTTGCAGCAGCAGAAGTTTTTGACGCTGAAGCCATTGTCATTGGAGTCAATGCTGTTGATTATTCAGGGTATCCAGACTGTCGTCCTGAATTTATTGACGCTTTTGCCAATTTGGCTCGTCTTGCAACAAAAGCTGGCGTTGAAGGAAAACCCCTTAAAATTGAAACACCTCTGTTACATTTATCCAAAGCGAATATTATACGCTTAGGTATTGAACATGGCGTAGACTATAGTCAAACGGTATCCTGCTATCAGGCAGATGCTCAAGGACGTGCATGTGGCAAATGCGACAGCTGTCGTTTACGTCAACAAGGTTTTATCGAAGCAGGTATTGCGGATCCAACGCGTTACGCTGAATAACCGATATAGGGTAAAAAATTAGGTACATTATATGAAGTTTTCTAAATCAAATCTTATTCTTTCTACAATGATGTCAGCTGCTGCATTATTTGCAACAGCAACTCACGCAGCTGATAATCCATTACAAACTGCGTATAAAAGTACCAATGTAAAAGCAGCGTTGGTCAATGTATGTAAAGACCAAACTGCGAAAGGCGGCAAATTAACAGCGGCAGAAGTAAGTAAGTTCTGTGGATGCCAAATTGATGCACAAGGTAAAGTAACTGAAGCGCAAAAATGGGAAATCCAGAGCGCAATCAACGCGAAGAAAAGCCCAAGTTCTTTAGGTTTTGTACAACAGCAAAATAAAGACTTACAAGCTTGCCTAGGTGCACCGCTTGTAACTAAGCTTGAAAAGCTAACTGAAGAAGCAATGAAAGCTGCTCAACAGCAGCAACAAGCGCCAAAAAAATAAGCTTGTCTTGCTCAGAACAAAGCCTGCATTTATGCAGGCTTTTTTATAGGGTTTGTTAAAATCTTTTTATCATGAATAAGTTGAATAACACCATGCAAGACCAATGGAAAACCAATGCGGATCAAAGGCGATCAATCGTCTCTTTTAGTGGTGGCAAAGACAGTTCCCTCGCCTTATACCATGCTATGCAGACAGGTACTGTGATCGGGCTGATTGTGATGCTGGAAGAACAGGGTCAACGTTCTCGGTCACACGCGATGCCGCTGGATATTATCCGTGCACAAGCAGATTCAATTGGTTTACCTGTGTATATGACGTCATCGAGTTGGGCTGATTATGAAACAAAGTTTATTGCGCTACTCAATCAAGCCAAACTACAAGGTGCTGAAGTACTGGTAACAGGTGATCTAGATATGCCTGAACATGGCTGTTGGCATGATCAAGTGACTCAGCAAGTGGGACTAAAATTGGGCATGCCACTTTGGTTACGCCCCCACCGTGAAGTGGTCGAAGAATTTATTAATCTGGGATTCAAAAGTGTCATTGTGACAGTCAACCTAAAGCTTGGTATGCAAGCTGAGGATCTGGGTAAAATTTTAACCCTAGACTATATCCAAGAATTAGAAAATCGTGGCATTGACCCATGTGGTGAAGGTGGAGAATTCCACACCACTGTGATTGATGGACCAATTTTTAACAAAGCTATTCCTGTACGTCGTGGCGATATTGTTTATCATGAGGAATATGCTTTTTTACCGCTTGAGTTTGAACAAAATTAATTTTATCGAAGGATGAACAATGTCTGAGAATATTCAATTACCGAATCACACTTTCCCAACCACACAAGGTGAAATCAATCTGGCTGAGACTAGCAGTGAATGGTTGGTGCTTTATTTCTATCCAAAAGATTCAACTCCTGGTTGTACTACTCAGGCGGTAGGTTTTTCTTGCTTAAAAGATCAATTTGATGCATTAAACTGTCAAATTATTGGTGTATCACGCGATTCAGTTAAAACACATCAGAACTTTACTGAAAAACAAGCGCTGACAATTGATCTAATCAGTGACAAAGAAGAAGTACTGTGCAAGCATTTCGATGTGATTAAAGAAAAAAATATGTATGGCAAACAGGTGATGGGCATTGAGCGCTCAACTTTTATTTTCCATAATAAACAGTTGGTGAAAAGCTATCGTAAAGTCAAAGCTGCAGGACATGCTGAGCAAGTGCTTGAAGACTTAAAAGCATTACAATCGGCATAATCATGTTGAGTAACAAAAAAGCGAGTTAAAGACTCGCTTTTTTTATTCAAGCAAATTGCTGTCAGCTTCGCGCTTGACGTATGATGAATAGATTAAAATAATTAAATGAAAGACATTTAAAATGACTCATCTCAATGCTTTTTTGCCCCTATCCTTGTTATTTTTTCTAGCGGCATGTAACTCCAATGCACCGACCACTTTTCAAGACTCTCTCCCCTTAGTCACACAAATTCAAAAATCAGCGACCGAAATACGCTGCCAAGACCTACAAAACCCTGCCTATCAACAGGTCATTCTGAATGCAATTAATGAAATTCGACAACATCCACGTCAATGTGGTGGACAGCATTTTCCCGCAGTTGCACCACTTAGATGGAACAATCACTTATATCAAAGTGCCTATGCTCATGCTGAAGACATGGCACAGTACAGTGTGCTTGGACATGTGAGTAGCACAGGTCAGGATTTTAGAACCCGTTTAAAACAAACACAATTTAAAGGTCGAGGCGGTGGTGAAAACGTTGCACGTGGGCAAAAAAACTTAAATGATGTGATGGCTACATGGCTAGCCAGTCCAGTGCATTGTCGCAATTTAATGCATCCAAAATTTACAGATTATGCGCTAGCCTGTACAGTCGATACATCAACCAAGCAAAAGAGTTATTGGACTCAACAATTTGGTGTCCGATAACAAGGAATAAGCATGCAATCTGGCTCAATTACACCGATTCTACGTATTTTCGATATAAAACTCGCCCAATCATTTTACCTTGACTACTTAGGCTTCCAGCTCGATTGGCAACATACTTTTGGGGATAACTTCCCTATTTATCTACAGATTTCCAAAGATGATTGCATCATTCATTTATCTGAACATTTCGGTGATGCTAGCCCGCATAGTGCGATTCGTATTTATTGGGAGAATCTCAGTTTGCTTCATGCAGAATTGGATGCAAAAGATTATAAATTTGCCAAACCTCAAATTGAGAAAACGGACTGGGAAACATTGGAACTGAGTATCACCGATCCATTTTCAAATCGAATTATCTTTTGGGAAGATGCCTAATCTTCCATTTGTATTAAGACTCATCGATATTGGAGCGATCATTGTGCTTAAATTTTTGCTGTAATTGTTGATATATCTCTGATTTTTGAAATTCTCTCAGAAACTGGATTGTCCCTTCAGGAAAAAATTCAGTTTGAATCTCTCCCCGATAATAAGCTTCACGCATTGGCGTTGCTGAAATTGAATCTTTCAAACTATCCAGTTCCACCATCTGCCATTCTGGGAATAAACGTAAATAATACGAAGATTCATCCTTGAAATGACCGATTAAACCCACTTTCACATTAGATTGAATAACAGTATTGACCAAATCTTTAACTTGTTTAACCCATTTTTCATCGTTATACACATCTACAACATGAACAAAATGAATCCGTTTTTGATCTTGTGCAGAAAAATTCGACAAAATCATCTGTTCACGTTCAGTGGCTAAAAAGGGATTTTTGATATTCCGTTCAGATTGAGCCGAGCCCAAAGCCAAGATCACGTTCTGACTTTGCTGTAATGCAATTTCAATGGTTTGCATATGCGCCAGATGAAATGGCTGGAAGCGTCCAATAAAAACAAGATAGTCAAATGTGTACATAGGCGTAATTTCACTTTTTGTGAACTCATCAGTTGTGTCATTCAGATAAATATGCGACATAATGAGGGCACTTAAAAATCAATCTGGATTAAAGCAAGGATAGTACGATGACACTTAGCTGTATTCAACAACCTCATCAACATTTGCAAGCAAATTTAGAAGATGGCGTACTCACCTTAGCCATTAACCGTTCAGAAGCAAAAAATGCACTCTATGGCGAACTTTATCTTTGGATTGCAAAAGCTTTGGATGAAGCCGATGCCGATAAAAACGTTCGTGTGGTGATCTTCCGTGGTGCAGAACAAGACTTTACTGCGGGTAATGACATGAAAGACTTTATGGGCTTTATCCAAAAGCCACATGAAGGTAAAGCTGGCGATCAACCTCCATTTGTATTGTTAAAAGCTGCTGCACGTTTTTCTAAGCCATTGATCATTGCGGTCAAAGGTGTCGCAATTGGTATTGGTGTAACGCTGCTATTACATGCTGACCTCGTTTTCGCAGATAATACTGCCCTGTTCCAAATTCCATTTGTCAGCCTTGGTCTGTCTCCAGAAGGTGCTGCAAGTCGTTTATTGGTTAAACAAGCAGGTTATCAAAAAGCAGCTGAGTTGCTATTTACTGCGAAGAAATTTGATGCAGCAACTGCTGTTAAAGCAAATCTGGTAAATGATGTGGTTGAAGATGTCTATGCAACTGCACAACAAACAGCTCAACATTTAGCTGCATTGCCATTGGCTTCAATCAAACAAAGTAAGGCTTTGATGAAACAAGACTTGGCTGAAATCATCGCTTGTGTAGATGATGAAGCTGAAATCTTTATGCAACGTGTGCGTTCTCCTGAAATGATGGAAGCTGTTCAAGCCTTTATGCAAAAGCGTAAACCTGATTTTTCTCAGTTTAATTAATGCGCTAGTCGTTGATTAAACCAAGCCACTAAGTTGCTCAACTTAGTGGCTTTTTTATTTTTGTCATTTATCTAGATATTCAACATCGGACAGACTAAGCTCAAGTTAGATTAAAATTAGATTACAAAGAATTTATGAAAGTTGTGATTGCCCCAGACTCATTTAAGGACAGCCTATCTGCACATGGCATTGCTCAAGCAATTGCTTTAGGTTGGCAACAAGTCTTTCCTGATGCAGAAATCATTCAATGCCCTATGGCGGATGGTGGTGAAGGTTCTATCGAAGCAGTATTAGAAGTTTGTTCGGGGCAATGGCGTGAGCAGATGGTACAAGGCCCACTTGGTGAACCTGTACTAGCAAAATGGGGCTGGTTAGATGCTAAAAAGATTGCCATCATTGAAATGGCTCAAGCCAGTGGTATTCAACTGCTTCAACCATCACAACGCGATGCATGTCATAGCAGTACTTATGGCACTGGACAACTGATTCTCGCAGCACTAGATGCAGGTGCTAAGCAAATCATTCTGACGATTGGCGGTAGCGCAACCAATGATGCAGGTACAGGTTTACTCAATGCATTAGGTGCTAAATTTCTAGATGCAGATCATCGAGTCTTGCCTGCTGGTGGTCTTGCCCTGCTAAACTTAGTACAGATCGATCTGCAAAATTTTGATTCACGAATTCAACAGACTAAATTTTTATTGGCTGCCGATGTGACCAATCCTTTATGTGGACCAAATGGTGCTTCACATATTTTTGGACCACAAAAAGGGGCTTCACCTCATCAAGTGTTGGAGTTAGATCAAGCCCTCGCCCATTTTGCCGATGTTACTGCTCAATACTTTGGTTTTGACCAACGCAATGAGGCTGGTGCAGGAGCCGCAGGCGGGCTTGGTTTTGCCGCAAAAACATTCTTAAAGGCTGAGTTTCGATCTGGAGTCGAAGTCATTGCAGAGCTAAATCAGCTTACTGCCAAAATCCAAGGGGCGGATTGGGTGATTACAGGTGAAGGAAAGTTTGATGAGCAGACTTTAAATGGAAAAACACCTTTTGGCGTCGCCAAAATTGCACAAGCTGCCAATGTACCCGTCATCGTGATAGCAGGAACGCTTGGAGAGAATTATCAAGCACTTTACTCACATGGTATTAGTGCTGCTTTTTCTTTAACTTCAGGCCCGACCAGCCTAGAAGCAGCCTGTCAAAATGCAGCAGAGCTGATTCGTGCACGGACAACAGATATCGCACGGTTGATTCAAAGCAGCATGCTTAGAAAAGAATAAAGTTTATTGAATATCTAAAATCTGTATAAACTCAAAAGCAGGCTCTTCATAGGGATGGCTTGCCTTTAAAGCTTTTGCCACAGCACTGGCCTTTTTTTCAGAGACAATAGTTTCAACTCGCCATTCTTCGAGTTGCTCTAATTCATCTAATTGCCCTAAGAAAGGATTTGCACCTTTAACGGGCTTAAATTGCCCAATGCCTTTGACTTGCCAAGCACAGTGCTCGTAATTACCAATACCACCCGCACCTGCTCCAAAAACCGCTTGTTTGGTAGCTTCCAGATGAGATTCCGGCACGTAATAAATCAGTTTCAGCATCGTAAAATGGCTCAAATCGAAATCAATGAGACTTCAATCATAACGTTATAAAAGCTGAACAATCAAAGAGAAATGTTGATAATGAAATAACTCACGACGATAAAAAGCAGTTGAATGAGCACAGTTAAGCCAAACCAAAACCAACCTTTGTCTTTTGAATAGCTTGCTCTCAAATAGTTTTCATTTTTCATCATGCTACTCTCGCATATCTTATTCATTGTTGAAATATAAGTAGCAAGAATTGAGCCAATTACAAAAGATGTAATGCCAATATAATGAAAGGATACTCTAATCATATTACATGATTAGCTTATCTCTCAAAAATGCCAATGCTTCCTGAAAGCTTCCATGCCAGCTCTCATTTGGCTTTTGATTTAAGGGATACCAAAAGAACTTAAAATCTAAGCCACCGCCATCCTGACAATGATGTATCCAAGTTTCGGCTAAATCTGTTCTTAGCTCACATAAATAGAAATACCAGTTTTGCTGATTAGATTTAAGTGTAAAATTTCCAATAAACTTGGGATTTGGCTCTGCAATTACCCCCGATTCTTCAGATAACTCACGGATTGCAGCTTCATCATATTTTTCATAGAGTTCTATCGTCCCTTTAACCAACTGGCTCCCTGCGAGCGGATGTTGAAAAGCTAATATTTCTAAAACTTGATTTTGCTGCCGCAAAATTACAGGAACGACTTTTTTCATATTTTATTATCTTCTAAGTCTAAAAAGAGAAGCACCTACGCCCTCTCTTCTCTACTTAACTACCAGTATTTAAAGTTTTTAAATATCTTTTTTCATACTGTGTCATCGCAAAAGCCAAACCACATAAAATCACAAAACCACTGGTCATCGGAATCAAAGTACCGTTATATAACTGCCCAATGATCGAAGCTAAAATCAAAGACAATACTGAAGACGATGCACCAATAATCGCAGATGCCATACCTGCCACATGCCCCATCGGTTCCATTGCAATCGCATTCAGATTTCCAAACAGTGTTCCAAACAATAAAAACAAGATGCAGGCATATAGCATAAACATCCAGAACGAAACTGGTACACCCACTAGCTGAATAATCAGAAATACCAATGAAATTAAACACAGGCCAAGAAAGCCATAAATACAGATTGGACGCATGCCAAACTTCATGACAATTCGAGAATTGGTAAAAGATGCAATCCCCATCACACCTGCTAATAAAGCAAAGTAGGCACTGAATTCCTGTCCTGTTTTACCGAATTGCTGCATAAAGATTTGCTGTGACGTTCCAAGGTATCCAATAAAGCCGCCAAAACAGAAACCTGCACATAGTAAATAGCTCATGGTGGTTTTATTGCTCACCACTTCCTTAAAGCCATCCTTAAATGCTTGTACTCGCATCGGCAACCGATTTTCAGGAATCAGCGTTTCCTCCAATCGTAAAGCGACCCAAGCTCCAACAGCGATGGCATAGACCATATACAATACAAAAATATCGCGCCAGCCAAAGAAATGTATGATCAACTGCCCCAAGCTCGGTGCAACTGCAGGTGCAACCATAAACACCATCATGATCAGAGACATGATCCGCGCCATTTGGGCACCACTGTATTTATCCCGAACAATGGAAATCGAAGCCACATAAGGTCCTGAAACACCGACACCCTGAATAAAACGACCCAGCAGAAACCATTCAAAACTTTGGGTGGAATAGCATAATAAACTGCCTAAAAAGTAGATCACGATGCCAGTGAATAAAATTCGTTTTCGTCCGATCGCATCAGACAATGGTCCTGCAATCAATTGACCGATGGTCATTCCTGAAAAAATACTAATGATGACCCATTGCGCCTGATTATTATTTTGCAAAGTAAAAACACGACCAATTTCACCCAGTGCAGGTAAAACAGCATCAATTGAAAATGAAACGATAGACATGAGTAATGCCATCAGCAGAGCAAATTCGCGGAAATGGATTTTTGATTTCATTGTTCTTGTCCATTGATCATTATTTTATATTGAATTAAATAAGCCACCTGACGGTGGCTTATTTCATGGGTTTAATTAACCAATAAATTTACGTGCGTTACGGAACATACGCAACCAAGCACCATCTTCAGCCCAGTCTTCTGGCTTCCAAGAATGCTGTAAAGCACGGAAGTTACGCTCTGGGTGCGGCATCATCACTGTTGCACGGCCATCTTTAGAGGTTAAACCTGTAATCGCTTCAGGTGAACCGTTCGGGTTCAACGGATAGTGTTGAGTTGGATTACCCAAACTATCCACATAACGCAAGATCACTTGGTTCTCAGCATTTAAAGCAGCAATTTGCTGTTCAGTTGCAACCAGACGACCTTCACCATGCGCAACAGCGATTGGTAAAATCGAACCTTGCATATCTTCAAGCAATACAGAAACTGATTTTTCTACGCGAACGTTCACGGCACGCGCTTCAAATACTTCTGATGTATTGCGGTGGAAACGACCCCAATGCTCTGCACCAGGAATCAGTGGTGCAAGTTGCGACATCATTTGACAGCCATTACATACGCCTAAGCTGAATGTATTTTGACGATGGAAGAACTGCTCAAACTGGTCACGTAATTTCGCATTGAACAATACTGATTTCGCCCAGCCACCACCAGCACCCATCACGTCACCGTATGAGAAACCACCACACGCCACTAAACCTTCGAAGTCGCTCAAGCTAACACGACCTGCAAGCAAGTCACTCATGTGTACGTCGATGGTATTAAAGCCGACTTTGTCAAAAGCAGCGGCCATTTCAACATGACCGTTAACACCCTGCTCACGCAAGATGGCCATGTTTGGACGACGTGTATTGATAAACGGCGCTTCAACTGGCTCATTTAAATCATAGGTTGCTTGTGCAATTAAACCTTTGTGATTTTTATCCGCAATCAATGCAAATTCTTGATCAGCCGTTTCAACGTTGTCACGTAAACGCTGGATCTGGTGTGATACTTCTGCCCATGCTTGTTGTAATTCAGCACGTTCTAAAGTCAAACCATTCACAGCCAATTGATCAGCTGTATTAACACGGCCCACAACTGCGATTGCATCTTTCAGGCTTGATGCTGCAACTTCAACTTGCAATTGCGCCCAATCAGCTGCTGTGATTTGTAATACAGCACCAATTTCTTCTGCAAATAAGCTTTCAGTGCTTTGATTTTCTAATGCAACACCTAAACGTGAAGCAAACATCATTTCAGCAACAGTCGCCAATAAACCGCCATCACCGATATCATGGTAAGCCTTAATCACACCACGATTGTTCCAGTCTTGAATCAAGGCAAAGAATGCTTTGAAGTCATCAAAACTATCGACATCAGGCGTCACTGAACCAATCGCTTTATACACCTGCGCAAGGATCGAACCACCTAGGCGGAATTGACCTTTAGATAGGTCAATACGAACCAATACAGAATCTGCTAAGTTCTTCAATTCAGGCGTTAAGGTTTTACGTACATCTAACACTGGAGCAAATGCAGTGATCACACCTGTCATTGGCGAAGTCACTGCTTTGTCTTCACCATCGTTCCAAGTGGTACGCATTGAAAGTGAATCTTTACCAACTGGAATTGCGATACCCAATGCAGGACACATTTCCATACCAATCGCTTTCACACCTTCGAACAGAGCTTGGTCTTCACCTTTTTGACCTGCCGCTGCCATCCAGTTTGCAGAAAGTTTGATATCACTGATTTGTTCAATGTTGGCACAAGCAATATTGGTGATTGCTTCAGCAACAGCTAAACGTGCAGATGCAGCAGGATTCAATAATGCAACTGGTGGACGTTCACCCATTGCCATTGCTTCACCTGTGAAGCCTTGCAAACTCGTGGTGGTTACAGCAGCATCTGCAACAGGAACCTGCCAGCGACCCACCATTTGATCACGTGCAACCATACCAGTAATCGAACGGTCACCAATAGTGATCAAGAATGATTTAGACGCAACTGTTGGATTTTTCAATACGCGGAAAATCGCATCTTTTAAATCAACTTTTGCTGCATCAAAGTCATTACCTGTACGCTCAATCGTTTCATACGAACGTTGCATACGCGGTGTACCGCCTAAAATCACCTGCATTGGGATATCGACAGGTTTGTTCTCAAACAAAGGATCTTCAACAGTTAAATGACGCGCTTCAGTCGCCTCACCAAGTACTGCAAACGGACAACGCTCACGTGCACAAATTTCTTCAAACTGTTCTAAAGACTCTGGACGAATCGCAAGCACATAACGTTCTTGCGCTTCATTTGACCAGATTTCCATCGGGCTCATACCTGGCTCTAATGATGGAATTTTACGTAGGTTAAGCACTGCACCCAACTCATGATCATTCACAAGTTCAGGCATCGCATTAGATACACCACCTGCACCCACATCATGTACAGACACGATTGGGTTAAAGTCTTCTAAACGCCAGCAGGTATCGATGACTTCTTGGCAACGGCGTTCCATTTCTGGGTTTTCACGTTGTACCGAAGCAAAGTCTAAGCTCTCACCCATAGTACCGCTGTCTACAGAAGATGCTGCACCACCGCCAAGACCGATCAACATTGCAGGGCCACCCAATACAATGAGCAAGTCACCTGGTTGAATCGCATCTTTTTCAACATGGTCAGGACGAATGTTACCGTAACCACCAGCAATCATGATTGGCTTATGGAAGCCTTTCACATCACCATTTACATTCTGTTCAAAAGTACGGAAATAACCATTTAAAGCTGGGCGACCAAACTCGTTGTTAAACGCAGCACCACCCAATGGGCCTTCGATCATGATTTGTAATGGCGATGCCATACGTGAAGGTTTACCGTAGTTATCTTCCCAAGGTTGTTCAAAACCAGGAATATTTAGGTTTGAAACAGTAAAACCAGTTAAACCTGCTTTTGGTTTACCACCACGGCCTGTTGCACCTTCATCACGGATTTCACCGCCCGAACCTGTTGCAGCACCTGCAAATGGAGCAATTGCAGTTGGGTGGTTGTGTGTTTCAACCTTCATTAAAATATGAGCAGCTTGGCTCTTATATTTATAAACGAAGTGACCATTTTCATCCGCTTTCGGATAAAAACGCATCGTGTCATAACCCACAATGACAGAGGCGTTATCTTTATATGCTGATAACACATCTGTTGGAGATTCTTTATAAGTATTTTTAATCATTTGGAACAATGATAATGGCTGTTTTTCACCATCAATTGTCCATTCAGAACCAAAGATTTTATGACGACAATGTTCAGAGTTTGCTTGTGCAAACATCATCAATTCGATGTCATTTGGATTACGACCCAGCTTGGTAAATGCTTCGGTTAAGTAATCAATTTCTTGCTCAGATAAAGCAAAGCCAAACTCATTGTTGGCTTTAACTAACGCTTCTTTTCCTTGACCCAAGATATCAATTGAGTTCAATGGCTTCGGTGCTGTTTCTGAGAATAAAGCTTTTGCATCATCAATTTGAGCAAAAACACTCTCTGTCATGCGGTCATGCAAGGCCAATTTCACTTCGTTCGAAATCTCTTTCACACCTTTCAGTGTAAATAACAGACCACGCTCTAAACGGTGAATGGGCGTATTACAGTTTTGGAAAATATCGGTTGCTTTAGATGACCACGGAGAAATTGTTCCCACACGTGGTGTCACTAAAATCTGGATTTCATCACTTGCAGCTTGGCGAAGTTCGAAAGATTGACCATCGTTTAAAAGTTGTAATGCCGATTGATGTTGCTGCTCGTTGAGCGCTTGATCAAACAAATAAACCCACTGGCTGTCAAAAGATTGAACAGAACTCATTGACGTTAATCGGTTTAAGAGTTGAGCTTTCTTGAAAGAAGAATGTGCTGATGCACCGGCCACGATAAACATGTTGACTTTGGCTCCACGGGTGGGTCTAACGAACCTACCACAATGTGACTTATGAAAGAGCGCATATTCTACTGTGAAAGGCTCATTTCAGCTAGCTATATCCATCTTAAAAATCAGAGTTTTCTACAGCAAATGGCTTAATTTCTTGTAGCTTTATCCATTTTACTTTATTCGTAACAATTCATTTAATTAATATAAATAAGCCATATGTTCAATTTAGCTTCCTTTTCTCTATGTTTTCGAGACTTGATTATTTTTTTTCAGTTACCCAAAGCGTGATGTAACCTTTTACAACGGGCTGTCCATCATTTCGTTTAGCGATGACTTCTACCTGCATATCACCCACATTCCAATCGTCGTTAATCTTTGCGATCAATTGAATATCAGAATTTGCTTTAGAGACATAATCAACATGCATCCCTTTGGGCAACCATCGAAGATGGGATGGAATTGACGCCTCTACAGCAACGCCCATCACAAATTCCAAACCATTACAGATTGCAATCACATGTACTGTTCCGATGTGATTTTCAACTGCTCTACACTTAGCCATAGATGCTTGGCATAAACCTACCTCTAGCTTTGTAATAACAGGATCAACTGTCCGAAAGTATGGTGCGACTCGACTAATGACTCTTGAAAGTACAGTTAATCCCCCTGGTATTTTTTTTAATGCATGATAGGCAATCAATACCGTGTTGGATTGAGTCTGAGTATAGTTTTTTATCTTGTCATTTAAGTAATTAATTGAATTTTTCATTTTAGTATCGCGTGATGAAATAGCGCATAAAATAACATGTGTATATTAATAGCTATATCGCCCTTTAACCTTTTGTAATGGTCAAAAAAGACAAATCAACGCTTTTGAAATTAAGTGGCTAAATGAATTAAGACAACTTATGTCGCCCTACTCTAGTGCTTTAATCTTTTTTTTGGCATGATGATCCTGAACTCATAGTGAATAATGATGAATGGAACAAATGCGTTGGGTAGAATTGCTATCTGCAATTCGTTTAGGTAGTAAAAAAAGCAGTACTGAATTGGCTCGAAGCCCATTCCACAAAGATTATGACAGAATTATATTTTCTCAAAGCTTCCGTCAATTAAATAGAAAAACACAGGTTCACCCACTGACTCAACATGATGGCATTCATACTCGCTTAACCCACTCGCTTGAAGTCTCTTGTATTGGGCGTTCGCTCGGCATGTTAGCCGCAGAAAAAATCAAAGATGAATTACCAATGTGGATTTCCCCAGCAGATGTCGGTGCGATTATCCAAGCCGCCTGTCTGGCGCATGATATTGGGAATCCCCCATTTGGTCATGCTGGCGAATATGCGATTCGAGAATGGTTTGATGATGCATCGCATCGTGATTTCTTGACTAAACTCACACCAGAAGAAGCTGCCGATGTGCGCCAGTTTGAAGGCAATGCGCAAGGACTTCGCCTACTCAGCCGTATTGATTACCATCCCGATGATGGTGGCATGCGTCTTACCTGTGCAACACTCGGTGCTTATTTAAAATATCCATGGTTATCCAAAACCATCGAAGAACAAGGCGATATGCCATCCCATCAACGGGCAAAGTTTGGTTGTTATCAATCTGAAAAAGAAATTTTAAAACAGTTAGCAGAACAACTCGGTCTTATTCAGCTCGGTGACTATCACTATTGTCGCCACCCACTGACCTATTTATTGGAAGCAGCAGATGATATTTGCTATGCGCTAATTGATTTAGAAGATGGCATTATTCTTAATATGCTGAACTATGCCGAAGTTGAGCCGATCTTTCTGAATCTAATCGCGGATTACGGCTATCCAGAAGAATTACATTTATCGCATACCACATGGCAACAAAAAATAGCTGCCCTACGTGGCCGTGTAATGAAGCGTTTAGTCGATGAAGTGACCACGGCGTTTGCCAAACATCAGTATGAAATTTTAACTGGTCAGCTCAAAGGCAGCCTATTGCAATATTGCTCACCCGATATTGAAGCTGGCATTCAAACGGCGAAAAATCTGGCCAGAGACCGTATTTTTGAGCATCCACAAAAATCAGGTTTAGAGATTATTGCGCATCAAAGTTTGCAAACTATATTAGATGCTTTTATCCCTTTAACCATGCCGCATAAGACATTAAGCTTTAAAGAACAGCGTTTAATGTCGATTTTGCAACATTCAGGGGTAAATCTGCAAAACAACCACTATAATAATATTATGCAAGTCTTGGATATTATTAGTAAGTTTTCTGACCACCAAGCCTATAGCTTGGCGCAAGAGCTGCAAGGCAATAAAATTGGATTCTTTTAACAGTTGAAATTAGACCAAGACTTTTTTCAAGCTCAAACTAAATTTTTTAAAATAGTGAAATTTAACTCATGATCGGATGTTTAATTGGCGAAGTGTTTGCCCTAGAAGCCCCAACCGTATTACTCAATGTGAATGGTGTGGGTTATGAAATAGACACACCACTTTCGACATTTTGCCAATTACAAAAAGGACAGAAAGTTACTTTATGGACCCACTTAGTCGTTCGTGAAGATGCTCAACAACTTTATGGCTTTAGCGATGCTCAAGAAAAAACTATTTTCCGTACTTTACTTAAAGTAAATGGTGTAGGCCCTAAAATGGCTTTAGGTATCCTGTCTACCTTAAGTATTGAATTGCTGATTCATACCATTGAACATGATGATATTAATACCCTGATTAAAGTTCCAGGTGTGGGCAAGAAAACTGCTGAACGTTTAATGATTGAATTACGAGATCGTTTCAAAGCCTTAGCACAATCAACTGGCAGTATAAGCACTACAGCAGCAACGCAAATCCAATTTATGTCAAATTCACCTGTTGCAGAAGCAGAAGCCGCATTACAATCTCTTGGTTATAAACCAGCAGAAGCACAAAAAGCCGTGGCGGCAGTTAAAGCAGACTATACTGAATCTGCTGACATTATTCGTGCTGCGCTTAAATCAATGATGAAGTAATAGATATATGCAAGATCGTCTTATAAGCGGAACAGAAAAACCTGAAGATCAATTTGATCGTGCGATTCGTCCTACCTCATTGGTGGACTATATTGGTCAACCTGTCGTACGCGAGCAAATGGAAATCTTCATTGGTGCAGCGCGTGGCCGCGGTGAAGCACTTGATCATACCTTGATTTTTGGTCCACCAGGTTTAGGTAAAACAACCCTTGCCAATATTATCGCAAGAGAAATGGGTGGTAATTTAAAGTCTACTTCTGGTCCTGTATTGGAACGTGCTGGCGATTTGGCTGCCATGCTGACCAATTTAGAAGAAGGTGATGTTCTGTTTATTGACGAAATTCACCGTCTTTCACCCGTGATTGAAGAAATTCTTTATCCTGCAATGGAAGATTACCAATTAGATATTATGATTGGTGAAGGTCCTGCGGCTCGTTCAATTAAGCTCGATTTGCCACCCTTTACTTTAGTTGCTGCAACAACAAGAGCTGGCTTACTCACCTCTCCTTTACGTGATCGTTTTGGGATTGTGCAGCGCTTAGAGTTTTATTCAGTTGAAGATTTGACCCATATCGTGACACGTTCTGCCAATTTAATGGATGTTCCGATTACCAAAGAAGGTTCGACTGAAATCGCCCGTCGTGCTCGCGGCACACCACGTATTGCCAACCGCTTATTACGTCGTGTTCGTGACTATGCCCAAGTCAAAGGCACGGGCGAAGTGACTCAAGACATGGCACAACGTGCTTTGGACATGCTTAACGTGGATAAAGCAGGTTTAGATACGCTCGATCGTCGTTATCTCAGTATGTTGCTGGAACGCTTTGAAGGGCGACCAACAGGTGTTGAAGCTTTGGCTGCTGCAATGGCTGAAGATAGTGGAACACTTGAAGATGTGATTGAACCGTATTTGATTCAGCAAGGTTATGTGATGCGTACAGCACGTGGCCGAATTGCAACCAATATGGCGTATTTACAGTTTGGTATGACACCGCCTGAATCATAAAAATATTTTCAACTTAATGCTTCTTATAATGAGGCGATTAGAATAGGATATGCCTGATTTTAATCGTCTCATTATGTTTAGGGTAACAATGAAAAATAAAACTTTAACTTCCGTATTTTTGAGTAGCTTATTTTTAACAGCCTGCGGGGGTGGAGGTGATAATGCAAATAACGGCAATTCATTTCAAGGCAAAGAAAAACTAGATTATAGCAAACCAGAAAATCTTGAATTGATTTATGCACCAATTATCAATTTATCAAGCATTAATGAAAATCAACTCATTGATACGATTACGCTTGCTGAATCCATCTTTTATTTAGTCCAAAATGAACAAAGCACAAGTTATAAAGCTTCTTGTCAAAATAAAGATGGAACTATATCCAGAAATAATCATAGCGTTACATTAAACAATTGCTATCTACAAGTTATCGAAGACAATAAAGCTCATCTAATTTTAGAGAAGCCACTTCTTATATCCGGAACCATTAGCACACGAGGATATTGGTTCCAGAATAACTTTAAAATTGATACGACACTGAACCAATTTAAAGTAGAAGTAGATAATGAAACAACCACCTATAATGGTAGCAAAAGCAGCCAAGCATATGACCCTAATATTTATCCATTTAAATATGATATCAGCCAAATGGATTTCACCTGGTCCGATAAAAAACATATAGAAACCTACAAACTCACGAACTATAGTTTTGAACCATGGTCTACTGGATCAATTACCAAAGGACGTCTAGTTGGGATAAACAATAATAAAGAATTCTCTGTGAATTTTGACAATCAAATCAAATTTGGAAGTGTCGAAGATGCTTTGGCTTTTTATCCAAACTTTGCAGAAATTTTTATTGAAGACACCAACAACAATAAAAATTCAATTAATATCACCAGAACTACTGACTATAAAGCGTTAATGCGCGCCTATGCTAATGGCGTTACCGTCACAGGCTTCCCTAAAGTCGTCGCTTGGGAAGAACTAAACTATTAAAAAACAGGCCCTATCTAAGGGCCTCTTTTTTATCTAGGTCAACAATATGTTATTTATTACTATTTCCTTAACTCTTTTGAGGCAATATCATTCCTGATTGCTGACAGTACGCAAAAATAGGTAATAGACATGGCAAATCATTTTGAGTTCAACATTCGCGTTTATATTGAAGATACAGATGCAGGCGGTATCGTTTACCATGCCAATCATATCCGTTTTATGGAGCGTGCTCGTACCGAATGGTTACGTGCAGCAGGTGTAGACCACTACTGGCACCAGAAAGATTACAACTTCGTGGTACATCAAATTCAAGTGAAATATGTACGCCCAATATTAATGGATGATTTAATTACCGTTACAGCACGTGTTATTTCGTGTAAAGCCGCATCTTTTGTGTTGCAACAAAATATTTATCGTGGTGAAATCTTGCTGGCTTCAGGTGAGGTTGTGTTGGCATGTTTAAACAAAGAGTTAATGCCACGTAGACTTCCTGATGAAATTCGTGATCTGATTCAAAAAGAATTAGCACAGGACTAAAATAAACTTTCGGCACAGCAACTTATGGCAACTAACTTAGAATCTTCCCTGCATATTTCTGACCTAATTTTACAAGCAAGTCCTGTTGTACAACTGGTCATGCTGATCCTTCTACTCTCTTCAATTTATAGCTGGTATTTGATTGCCAAATTATATATGGGCTTTAAAAAATCTGGACAAGAGGATGAGCATTTTCAAAAAATGTTCTGGTCAGGTGCCGAATTAAATACGCTTTACAATAATGCTCAACTCAACTCTAAACGTCGCGGTTTAGAAGATATTTTCTACCAAGGTCTGGGCGAGTTCTTCAAGCTGCAAAAGCGCAAAGCAGACGCCAATCAAACCATCGAAGGGACAGAGCGTATCCTTCGTGTAGGTTTAAGTCGTGATCAAGGTGGTTTAGAAGTCGGCTTGGGAGCTCTTGCCAGCATTGGTTCAGTTGCGCCTTATATCGGTTTATTTGGTACAGTTTGGGGCATCATGAATGCTTTTATTGGCCTTGCAGCAGTTGATCAAGTCACCTTAGCTACCGTTGCACCTGGTATTGCAGAAGCTCTGATTGCAACCGCAATTGGTTTGTTTGCCGCAATTCCTGCTGTACTTGCATTTAACCACTTTACGGCTAAAGGTGAATCAACCTATTCAGACCGTGCTTTATTTGCAGAAGAAATGGTTGCCCTTTTACAGCGTCAAGCGATTGGAACGACACAGGATGATGCATAATGGCGATTCAACGATCTGGACGTTTTGAGCGGATTAAAAAACCACTGAAAAGCGATATGAACGTCGTTCCTTATATCGATGTGATGTTGGTACTTTTGGTCATTTTTATGGTCACTGCACCTATGATTACCAGTGGTATCAAAGTTGATTTACCTCAGGCCAATAATCATCCTATTGAATCAAAAGATATGCCAGCGATGGTCACCATTGGTAAAGATGGTAATATCTTTTTGCAATATCAAGAACACAAAGGTAGTGAACCGCTATCACTTGCACAGCTTGAAACTCTTTTAAGCGAAGCTCAAACGCAAGCTGAGCAAGAAAATAAACAACTGACTGTTCTAGTAAATGGTGATAAATCTCGTCCTTACGGTGAAGTCGTTTCACTCATGGCGAGTCTACAAGAAGCTGGCCTGACTCAAGTTGGCTTACTGACAGAGCCGTTAAAATAAGCTATGAAAAAATTTCAAGAGCCGCCTTTTAAACAAAATGCGATTGCGCTGGGTTTCACACTCGGTGTCCATGCGATCGCAATTGTTGGCTTACTGTTTTTAGGCTTGAGTAAACCACCTGAAGAACCTAAAAAACTGACCACCATTTTGGTGAAGCCAGAAGATTTACCACAATCTTTACAAAATCCCGAACAACAAGTCTCTGCAGAGCATCAGGCGGAGGAAGTGCAAAGCCCAGTTGTGGATAAAACGCTCCCTGAGAATATTCCAGTAGCGCCTCCACCACCAACTGCACAACAGCTTGCTGCCGAAAAGCAAAAAATTGAACAAGCACAACAAGCCAAGCTTGCTGAGCAAAAACGCAAAGCGGATGAAGCTGCTCGAGCTCAACAAGTTGAAGAACAACGCAAACTTGCAGAGGCTCAAGCACAAAAACAACGTACAGACGCTGAAGCTAAACGCCAAGCTGAGGCAAAAGCGAGGACTGAGGCTGATGCGAAGCGTAGAGCTGAACAAAATGCTAAAGCCGAGGCTGAAGCCAAAGCACGTCAAAAAGCTGAACAAGATGCGAAATTAAGACAGCAAAAAGCTGCCGAAAATGCAAAACTTCAAGCGCAACAGGATGCGAAACGCAAAGCTGAGGCAGATGCAAAGACACGCGCCGAGGCAGATGCGAGAGCAAAAGCCAACGCGGATTCGAAGCGTAAAGCCGAAGCAGATGCGAAGGCAAAAGCTGATGCTGATGCGAAACGCAAAGCCGAGGCCGATGCGAAGGCAAAAGCTGACGCAGATGCAAAACGTAAAGCAAATGCTGATGCAAAACGCAAAGCCGAGGCCGATGCAAAGGCAAAAGCTGACGCAGATGCAAAACGTAAAGCAAATGCTGATGCCAAGGCAAAAGCTGATGCTGACGCGAAACGTAAAGCTGAGGCCGATGCGAAAGCAAAAGCTGACGCAGATGCAAAACGTAAAGCAAATGCTGATGCCAAGGCAAAAGCTGATGCAGACGCGAAACGTAAAGCTGAGGCCGATGCGAAAGCAAAAGCTGATGCAGACGCGAAACGTAAAGCTGAGGCTGAAGCAGATGCCAAAGCTGCAGCTGCTAAAAAAGCTGAGCAGGAAGCCGCACAGAAAAAGGCGGATGCAAAACGAGTTGCTTCAACTGCGAAACGTGATTTCGAACAAAAAATCTATCGTGCTTGGAACATGCCATCAGGCTCATCAGGTCAGCGTGCAAGTGCTCGTGTGACTTTAAGTGATAGTGGTGCTGTACTTTCTGTCGTTGTAACAGCGAGTGACCCTGACGTTAAGGCGAGTGTAGAAGCTGCAGTGCGAGCTGCTGCCCCCTACCCAATGCCAGATGATCCAACCGCCCGTCGTGAAGCAAGAAGCTTTACTTCAAGTTTTACTGCAAAATAGTAATGAATAGTTAACGTTACAGGCTTTTAATAGCACAAAGCCTGTAACTATGTTAAACAATCAACAGCCACAAAAATACGAACGCAAGTAATTGTAACTATGGACAAGACTCGTAAACACCTCCTCTCGTTGGCAGTTTTCGCTGCAATTAGCACAGTTGTTCCAACAGCAACTTTTGCACAATTACATCTCGAAATTGCTAAAGCACCTGAACAAGCACCTAAAATTGCGATTATCCCATTTGCAAATGACAATGCGATCTATCCAATTGTGGAAAGCGACTTGAACCGTTCAGGTCGATTTACCAGTGCATCTCAAAATTTACCAGCTACAGCAAGTTTGAATCAGATTCAAGCGAGTGACTGGCAAAATGCAGGTGTGCCGTATGTTGTCGTTGGACAATTAAAAGCGGTTGATGCCAATACTTTTGAGATTCACTACCAGTTATATGATGTACAGAAACAACAATATTTGCTCAATGAAGTTCTGACTGTACCAAGTTCACGAGTACGCCAAGCGGGTCACCTAATCAGTGATACGATTTATCAGGCTTTGACTGGTATTGCAGGTGACTTTAGTGGTCGTATTGCTTATGTACTGCGTAATCAGGCGACACCTGCTCAACGCTATACCTTACAAATTGCAGATACTGATGGTGAGCAACCTAAAACTGTACTGTCGTCACGTGATCCAATCCTCTCTCCTGCTTGGACACCTGATGCTAAGAAAATTGCTTATGTATCATTTGAAACCAAACGCCCTGCGATTTATCTGCAAGACTTAGCCACTGGCCAACGTGAAGTTTTAGCAAGCTTCCGTGGTTTAAATGGTGCGCCAAGTTTCTCACCAGATGGTAAATCGATGTTGTTTACTGCATCCATGCATGGTAATCCTGAAGTTTATCAAATGGATTTAAGCACACGTCAAGTACAGCGCATGACCAATGACTCTGCGATTGATACTGAAGCACGTTACTCACCAGATGGTAAGTCATTTATTTTTACTTCTGATCGTGGTGGTTCACCACAGATTTACCGCTACAGCTTTGATGATAGTTCGGTAAAACGTTTGACCTTCAAAGGCGCGTTTAATGCACGCGGGACTTTGAGTGCTGATGGTAAAAAGATTGCGTTAGTACATCGTCCAAGCGGCAGCAACTACAAAGTTGCAATCCAAGATATCAATACTGGTATCACCAATATTCTGACCCCGACCAGTTTAGATGAATCACCAAGCTTCTCACCAAATGGACAAATGGTGGTGTATGCAACGCGTGAAGGTAATCGTGGTTTGTTATCAGTCATGTCGACTGATGGTCGTTTCCGCATGAATTTACCAAGCGAGCAAGGTGAAGTTCGTGAACCAGCTTGGGCACCAAAATAAGTTTAATCGATTGGAGAATCATATGAACATTAAATATCTAACGCTTCCACTGATTGCTGCAACTTTAGTTTTCACTGGTTGTGCAAGTCGCAAACCAGCAACTGATATCACTGCGGGTAATACACCAAATGGCTCAACCACTGTAAGTACAGATGGTTTAAGCGAAGATGCAGCTTTAAATGCACAAAACTTGGCAGGTGCATCTTCTAAGGGCGTAACGGCCGCAAACAAAGCATTCTTAGCTAAGCGCGTTGTACACTTCAACTTTGATAGCAGCGATTTATCTAACGAAGATTATCAGACCCTACAAGCACATGCTCAATTCCTAGTTGCCAATGCTAACTCTCGTGTTGCCCTTACTGGCCACACAGATGAACGTGGTACACGTGAATACAATATGGCACTTGGCGAACGTCGTGCAAAAGCGGTTGAAAGCTTCTTGATTACCAATGGCGTTAATCCACAACAACTCGAAGCTGTTAGTTACGGTAAAGAGTCACCAGTGAATGCTGGACATGATGAAGCTGCGTGGAAAGAAAACCGTCGTGTAGAAATCAACTACGAAGCGGTTCCACCACTATTAAAATAATAGTGGTTTCACGATAAATAAAAATGCTCACTTCAGGTGAGCATTTTTATTTATCGATTAAGAAGAAGATGGAGAGTCAGACTTGTTTTGCATCGACTCAATCAAATCATGCTTATTAAACTCTTTGTATTCTGGTTTCGCTTCATACTCTTTCCATGCATCCTTCACATTTTCTTTAGAAATCGTATCTAAGCTAATTGGCTCACTCGGCGTGGGAGTTGCCTCAAAATTCTTGGTTGACATCGTTAGCCTCCAAACATCCTGTTTAGTATCTATGCAACATAGCATGTAATGCTGTACTTGTAATCATAAAAGCAACATAAATAAAGTAAGATAATTTTTATTTTTGCACGATCTCATCTAGAATACCCACATTCTTTTTTATCAATTTTTGACACGGCCAAATCGGAGCTATTCAATATGTCAAACCTTACTTTGACCCAATACCTAGAACAACAAAATGGGAATTTGACTCCAGAGTTGGCACAAGTCATCGAAACAATTGCTGCGACATGCCAAACCATTGATCAAGCACTTCAAAAAGGTGCTTTAGCCGATATTTTGGGCAGTGCAGGCAATGAAAACGTTCAAGGCGAAACACAAAAAAAATTAGATGTTATATCTAATGATTACCTGATTGATGCTTTAAAAGTACACCCTCAAGTGGGTGGTTTAGCTTCAGAAGAATTAGATGACTTCACCCCTGCCCAAGAAAATGGTAAATATTTAGTTTTGTTCGATCCTTTGGATGGTTCAAGCAATATCGATATTAACATGTGTGTCGGTACGATTTTCTCTATCCTACCTGCGAAAAATACAGTCACTCAATCTGCGGACTTCATGCAAGCAGGGACAGAACAAGTTGCTGCAGGCTATGTCCTTTACGGCCCATCAACCATGTTAGCGCTTACCGTGGGCGCAGGTGTTGCCTTCTTTACTTTTGATCCAACCACACAAAGCTTCTTACTGACTACTGAGCAAGTACAAGTTACAGCAGATACACAAGAATTTGCGATTAACTCTTCAAACCAACGTCATTGGGAAAACCCTGTAAAACGTTATATTGATGAGCTTTTAGCGGGTAAAACATCAGTACGTGAAAAAGATTTCAATATGCGTTGGGTTGCTTGTATGGTAGGTGACATCCACCGTATCTTATGTCGTGGTGGTATTTTCCTTTATCCTTACGATCTAAAAGACCCTAAAAAGGCAGGTCGTTTACGTCTGATGTATGAAGCAAACCCAATGAGTATGTTGATCGAACAGGCTGGAGGTGCGTCTACTACAGGTCGCGTTCGTATTCTAGACATTCAACCAACTGAATTACACCAACGTGTTCCAGTGATTATTGGTTCGAAAAATGAAGTCGAACGCGTAACAAGTTATCACTAATTACTTTTATAATCAGGGCATTATAAATCTATAATGCCCTTTTGGATGTTTATCTTATGGCGGTTATTTTTCTAGAATCAAAAGACAATGCAAAAATCAAACATTTGCGTGGTCTGATCGAACTCAACAGTGCTCGAAAAAAACATCAGCAAACCGTTCTAGAAGGTACACATCTGTGCTTGGTTTGGTTGCAACAGCAGAAAAAAATCTTTTCTTTATTTACCACTGAACAAGCATTAGAACATCCAGATTTACAAGAAGTGATTGAACTTCATCAAGGTCATATCTTCGTGATTAGTGAAGTCCTATATAAGGATTTAAGCACCTTAGGCACAACCCTGCCTTGTCTAGCGATTGTTGATCTACCCAAAACCGCTGCCACCATTGATTTTAAGGCCGATACTTTAATTCTAGAAAATGTTCAAGATCCTGGAAATGTAGGTACATTGCTTCGCTCTGCTGCTGCTGCAAACATCAAACAGATTATTTGTACACAAGGTTCAGCTGCACTTTGGTCTCCACGCGTACTCAGGGCTGGTATGGGTGCCCATTTTAGTCTGCAATGTTTTGAAAATTTCCAGCTCACAGATATTCTTCCAAAATTTGAAATCCCAGTTTTTGTGACCAGTTCACATCGTTCAACCAGTTTATATAGCAAAGATTTAACTCAAGCCTGCGTCTGGATTTTAGGCAACGAAGGTCAAGGTGCAAGTGACTATGCTCTTGAACATGCTCAGGCAGTGGCGATCCCTCAACCTGGTGGGCAAGAGTCACTCAATGTCGCGATTGCTGGATCAGTTTGCTTCTTTGAAATGGTTCGCCAACGTCAGTAAAAACGTTAAATTATTTTAAATACGATTTTTTTACTGAGAAAATCAATTACACTACTAAAAATAATTGCTTAAGTTGTCAACGCGCCCACCATTTTCAACGTTATATGATTAATGAATTGGAATTAATGGTGGGTATCCATGACAGGATTTTCCATCTCTATGGATTTAGCACCGAAACAGGCTCGAACTGAAAACAGTACCGATCGTAGTACTGTTGAACAACGTCTGCGTTTTTTTATGCAAGACGTAACAGGTCGTGCCTTGGTTATGATGGAAAGCGCCACTCAGGGACAACAAGGCATTGCCATGGATTTAGTGCAAGAAGCATTTATTTCATTGCATAAGTCATATGCTGATAAAAGCACAGAAGAATGGTATCCCCTGTTCTATACAATCTTAAATAATAAACTTCAGGACTGGCGACGCAAAGAAGCCCGTCGTGCCAATCCATTTTCATTATTTAAAAAAATTAGTTTAGATGATGATGAACAAATTATTGATGTTGTCGATGAATCAACTCCTAATCCGTTTGAGTTTCTTAATCAAGAAGTCACTATGGAGGAAATTCAAGCTGCAATTAATCAATTACCCGTCCGCCAACAACAAGCATTTATGCTAAGAGCGTGGGAGGGTTTTGACACAATGACTACAGCACAAATTATGGATTGCAGTGAAGGCAGTGTTAAAACACATTACCACCGCGCAATTCAGGGGCTCAGAATTGCTCTAGAGCATTTAAACCCACATACAGGAGGATCATCAGATGAAAAAAGATGAGTTCACTAAACATGTGACTTCCAAACTTGACCAGCTTGCGAAAGAACAACATCGCAATAAAATGTTAGTGATGAATCATGTTCTTGATACTGTCCAAAAGAAGCCAACTTCTTATTACAGTATTTGGAAAATGACAGGTTTTGCCTTCGCTGCCGCAATTATGGGAATTGTTGTTCTGCCTAGCTCTCTGCAATTGGCTGATCAACCACAGAACCAAGTTGTCGTGAATCCAAAACTTTCGCCACAAATGGTTGAAGATATGGAAATGTTATTGGTCTTAGGTGAGGATAAAGTTCCACATGGCAGCTAAAAAATTAGCACTTGTTGTGTGTACACTCGGCTTATTACAAACAAGTTTTGCAGGTTCAGAACGCTTTTGGGTATTCTCCAAACCAAATAAAGCGGCAACAGAAGAAGCTTGGGATGACTTATCACCAGAAGAGCAACGCGTTTTAATTAAACGCTATCAGACATTGAAGGAAATTCCGACCAATCAGAGCTCACAACTACAACAACGGATGGAATGGTTTACACAACTGCCTGAAGACGAAAAGCAGAAAATGCGTGATGTTTGGCAAAAAATGAGTACTCAAGAACGCAATACTTTACGTAAACGTATGCTCAATGCTAGCACTGAAGAACGTGTAAACATTAGAGAAGAATATCTCAGCAAATATGCTGAACATTAATTTTACTCTTATAAGAATAAAAAAATAGCGCCTTTTAGGCGCTATTTTCTCTTTGGTCTACTTATTTTTTAAAACGACGATAAGCCAGTAACCCCAATAAACCAAATATAGAATAAAAACCTAAGCTACCACCACCACCGGCAGGACGAGTATCATCAGTGGTTGTAGCCGTATTAATTGTTCTGACTGTTGCCACATTTGATGACTCTGCATCTGCATCATAAACTTGATATTTAAAATCGAAATTAAATGGGTTAAAAGCATTTAATTCCTGAACGTAGATATTCCCACCGTAACATGTTTCTTTTTCGTTAGGTTCAGGACAGGCTCCTTGGCGATCAGCAGAGATAGTCAGATCTCTAGGTACATTCGTTAAACGGATCGGCAATTCTACACCATCTTTATTTTTCCAAAACTGAGGTTTATTAGGATTTTTTTCTGGCCCAGAACCACCCTCACCAGTATCGCCAGCATCATTAGCAAAACTCAACAAATTAAGGCTTAATCTCTGTTTCTCGCGATATTTAAACGTTATAGATGTGTCTGTTGCTACAGGTGCAATATTGACAAAAGTTGCGCTCAACAACCCCGATGAGGTGACATTAGAATCCAATTTAGATGTAAGCGTGTATTTACAGAAACTTTGGTCACCAGCCTGTGTAATCTTATCATCTTTACGATAAATAATGACCTGCTGTAAATTTGAGTTCCAATTACATACTAGGCCTTCATCTGGTTGAATATGCATCACTGAGTCACTGATTAAACCCGTCCCTAACGCTTCAACCTTAATATTATAATCATCCTGATTAAAAAACTTTAGCTTATGTGATCCATCAGCCTGCTCTATTTCTTCAGGCAATGGTATTGTACTTAGGTCGAGATAAATAGCACGATATTTGAAATTTGCTTTCGTCCCTTCCAATAATCTCTTATATTGCGCTACACGAGATTTATAATACGTTACCAAATCAGGATCATTCGGGTTTTTCACCAAATCGTCATAGAAATCATACTGTGCTTGATATTCTGAAATCAACTTCTTAAGCGAAGTATTCCTTAAATCCTGTATATCGCCCGCTGTAAACTTCATCAACTCTATGGCACCAATATCACAACTATTACGTGCATCAGGATCGAAAAAGAGTGTCCCTTCTGTGATCCTCGCCAAACCACGCTGATCTGTAGGAGTACATCCTGGTTTATCGATATCAACTAAATCTGTTTTTGTGTGATTGTTCTTAGGATAATAGATTGGTAAAAAAACGGTATAGGCTGAGGGAGTTTGAAGTGGGCCTAACAATGTCCCAAAAGAAACTCCTCCTACATCAATATTCGTTGTATTATCCTTTAATGACTCTTCAGGTAAATCACATTTATTACTACCTGTTCGTGAAATAGCATTATTTTGGATTGTTAAATTAACCTTTTCCTGCTTCTCAGCAGCCCCTAACAAATAACGACAAGCGTAGGTATTATTATCACCATTATATGCTAAAACATTAAAGTATAATTTTTTCGTACCTAATTTATCATATAAAACCGTTGTAAATGACTGATTTTCAACAATTGTATTACTAGTTAACGTTAAACTACTAAGCTTACTTAAAACACTTGAATCAATATTAGGTTCTGTTCCTGCTCTAGTATCACCAGAAAACTTAATTAAATTACCAAACGCTATATTTGCACTATTCTTAGCAATTGTATTTGCGCTCATAGTTACATTTGGCTCACCACAGAACTCCAACATACTTCTTGAGCTATCAGCCCCATTGCCAATAAAGCTATTCGCTGTAATATTGATCTCACGTTTCGAATAACTTAAATCATTCTTACAGCTCATTGATAATACACTACCAATTTCAGCCTGATTCCCTTGAATTAAACTATTGGTTAATGTTAAAGAGGCTGAAGGTCCTGCTAAAAAGATTGCCCCACCTTCTTTTGCTTTTGAGTTTAAAATCTGTGTATTTTGTAATAATAAATTCGCCCCTGCATAGATTGCCCCACCTCGATCTGCAGTGTTCCCACCTGATAAAATTAAGCTATTCAGAGATAATTCCTTTGCCCCAAAGGTAGTATTAAAAATACGTGAATTTTCTGCTTTAATGGTTGTTTTTAATGCTGTTTGCGCTGGGTATTGCATTACAACATCATTTGTTAAAACACTCTTTTCCTGCCAATCTAATGGACTTGCTCCTAAAATAGCAACATCAACATTCGGTGTTAACTCTTTTTTTAAGGTATAAACACCAGCCTCCAATTGAATAACTTTTTTTGATGTTGATAGCGTATCTGTAACACTACACCCACCATATGATTTGCGTGTTTCAGCTGTTATTAATGCCTCGCGTAGCGAGCAGGCATTCATATTCTCATTATCTTCATCAGCAAACGTTGTAACCTTAATTGGTGTACCACTCGTTCCAGCTGCCATCAATGGCATTGTTGCTAGAACCATCGTTGCCAATAATGTCTTTTTATAATTTTTCATCTCATCATCCCTAATTTTGATTTAAAGCGACGCAATCTTACCAAGCCGAGTAATACAAAAATTGCACCAGCACCAAGGCTTCCACCACTTACCTTTACGGTTTTACTTGGAAAATTATTTGGTGGGTCTTGAACAATTGTTGTTGGAACCGTAATGTAATAATTAGATTCATCATTGAAACGAGTGGTTGTCGTCATTATTCTAAGATTAAACTTATCCGCGCCATGCCAATCCCCATCTGGTACATAAGTAACATTGCCATCCTGATCAATTGTTAGCTTACCTTTAGAAGGGGTTTGTGTTTGGACTATCTCCAAACAACCTGGCTGCCATGGTTGTCCTTTTGAATTTGTTTCTCTTTTTAAAATGACCTTACATGATTCAGGATCTAATAATTCACCATCTTGTAGATTAGCCGCAATACTAAACTTTGCGATTTGCCCATAAAGAATATCTTGACCAGCAATTTGAATATCACTACGGTCAACCATAAGTTCTAATGCTCCCAGATCACAAAGCTCGTCATAACCACTTCGGCTTTTCCCACGCTGATCAGCAGACTCACAGCTAGCTGAACTAAAGGTTGAGCCATCACTATAAATTCGCCCTTTATTCACAATTAAAGAGTCAGATAATTTATTATAAGATATCAATAGGCGTGGCTTAAAAAAGCCTAACATTTGATCCTTTGGTGTATAGTAAGGGCACAACAAACCGTCTGCCGATGGAAGCTCACACGTCTGCTTTTCATCCACATTACCAACTATTAATTTATTATTCCCCAACATAAAATTAGGTAATGAGTCTTTTGCATTCCGATCACATTCAGGTTCAGTTAAATTACTTTGTACGACCGTTTCATCATTTGTAGCAGCGCTACAATTTTTTTTCTCATTCGCAACAATAATACTATTTGAAATATAAGAACTTACAGCCTCGGTTACTGTGCTCACTCCATTATTAGTGGTTGTAGCCTTCCACTTCGGAGATTGTAAATACAATCCTGCCGCATTTTTAATCACTGTCACATTATTGAAGAACATACCTTCGCGAATATTGGCAACATACCCACCCTTATTATGAAAAATTGTACTATTTTTAATCCCTGCAACACCACTTTTTAAAATATTTGAACCGATTGTTGGATCTTGAAAACCTGTTTGAACATAAAATAATGCGCCACTTTCACCAGCCACGCCTTCATTATCACGAATAACAGATTGAGTAATATTATACAACGGCATCTCAGTATAAATAACAGCACCTTGATCAGCTTTATTATTTTGCAAGAGACTATTATTAATCGTGACTGAACTAGCTGTTGGCTGACTATTAGAGATTAAACCTGCACTATAAATTGCCCCACCTTTATTAGCAAACCCACCAGATAAACGAGAATATTGTATAATGAGAGCTTCTCGATTTAAAATTAAACCACCATCATTTATTTTAGCTGAAGCACCTTGCAAGTTTAATTCAATAAAGTTTACAGAAAGTACAGCATTCTCAACACTACCATCATCAATTACAAAAAGGCGATCAGAACCCTGCATTTTAATGGTTGCATTATTTAGTCCTCGCTTATTATCATTAAAGTCGTCACTACTTGCTGTCCTAATTGTTGTAGCTGCTTTAATATTTAATGCAGAATTGAGTTGATAGGTTTGATCACGCTTTAAAAGAATATTAGCGCTTGCATCTTTATTACCACATCCGTGATAACCATTTTCGAATTCTTTTTGGCTTCTTTTATTTAAAAACTCAACAGCTTCTCGTAATGAACAAACGGCATCATCTTTGTCTTCATCAACCAATGTTGTGACTTGAATATCCGCAGAATATGCATGTCCAGTAATCGCAAATAAAGCGCAGGCAAGCGTCCGTTTGAGCATACCGATCTCCTTCTATTTTTCATTTTTCTTCGTATTGCAAACTCAGTGTTTGCAACCACATTCCTTTGTGCGTACTTTGTCATAGCTCTCGAAATTACTCAAGAAATTTTATACTATTGGCGATATTCATCAATCAGCGCATAAATTTGCTTAAGTGTTGTATTTGAAAGCTTAGTTTTCTCGCCCTTTAACATTTTTTCGAGCTGAGCAAGTGTTTGTAATAAAATTGATGCCTGATGTGGTCCGTTACTTAAAAGATAATCAACAATCTGTTGATCAAAATGAATACCACGCCGCGTCATCACCGATTGTAATAAGGCTTGCCGATCAATATACGAGCTTCCATTAGGTACTTTGACACTGACTGCCTGGGTCAATCTTGACTGTAAATCTGGTAATTCAAGCTTGAGCTCAATTGGTGCAACACGAGATGAAAATACCAATTGCCCTTCATGATTATTCATCAAATGAAAAACCGCTTTCTGCCAATGCGGAACTCCACTAATCGAATCAATATCATCTAGCGCAACTAAATCATAAAATTCTAAAGAGGTAATTGCTTCAATTGGGGCATCTAATAATTCCAATAAAGAAACTTTGATTGCAGGTCGACCCAATTCTAAATATGAATCACAGATCGCTGAAAGTAGATGACTCTTACCCGTACCAGCACCACCATAGACATAAAAACGACTGACTAAGCCTGCATGTAACTGTCTAACTGCATCAACCACAGGTCCCCAACCCGGCCCCGAAAAATCACTAATTCGAGCATCGAGTTGAGGTTCTATATCCAGTTGTAGTTGACGCATATACTTAATTTGTTCCTCAATTACTTTAAGTCATTCGAGTTTGAAGTCTCTGTATCTTGAGAGTTTTTAATTTGAATATCAAGCTCTACATGACCTGTTTCAACATTTATATGTTGAGTTTCACCTTGTGCCAATACAACTTCTGTTGGTAATCCATATAAGCGGCTTTTTTCATAGTTATCACGTGCATGTTTTAACAATACAACAATGACGGCTGCCACAGGTAAAGCAATCAACATACCGAGGAAACCACCCAACTGCGCGCCTGCCAATACAGCAAAAACAACCGCTACTGGAGATAAACCAATTTTATCTCCTAATAAGAATGGCTGAAGAATATACCCCTCAACCATTTGACCGATCATAAATACAACACCAACCAGAAGCAGCTGCGTCCAATCTAACCCAAACTGGAACAGTGTTGCGATCACCGCAGCAATAATCCCGACACCAAAACCTAAATAAGGAATAATACTTGCCAAGCCCGCAATCATACCAATGATTAAACCAACTTCTAAACCAATCAGTTGCAATCCAACAGCATAAACAATACCTAATAAAAGCATCACCAAGAATTGACCTTTGACAAATGCACCCAACACGCTATGACATTCACGGACAATTCTTAAAGTTGAAGCTTCATAAGGGCGTGGAATTAAACGTCTAAAACTTTCCAGCATTCTTTCCCAGTCAAGCAGGAAGTAGAAAGAGATAATTGGAATAAGGATGACTACCCCGCCAATTTGAATAAAGTTCAACCCAGATTGGGCAACTCTTAACGCCATCGTTTGAATGCTATCCGCACTGTAGTTAGTCTGAATATAATCCATCAATGCTTTGGTAATCTGCTCCGTATCAATTTCCATTGGCACAACATTAAAGGTATGTGACACCCAAGGTAAGAAAGTTGCATTAACCCAATGAATACCAGCAGGAATGCTATCCCGCGCATACATCAATTGTTTCCAGATCAGCGGCACTAGAAACCATAAAACCATGGTCAAAGTCACACCAATGCCAATAAACACGATACTAATTGCGAGCCAACGCGGTAGTTTTATTTTAACAAGAACATCGACAAGTGGACTAAACAAGTAGGCGATAAAAAAAGCACCGACAAAAGGAATTACAATGGGTTTCAATAGATAGAGCACCCAAAGAAGTAATGCGAGCCCAGCGAGGATAAAGATACGACGTAGTACCTGATCTTGCATAAAATCTAGCCTTTTTTCGTGTAATCGTTATAAATGGGAAAAAATTTTAATTAAAGATAGCATTTTCGAGCATAAATAACATAAGAGTTTCGTATATTCAGGTTATAATCTGCCGCCACTGCGGAGACTTCACTATGAGCAACTCAACTTCTACCCCAAATACTGGTTTAAGCTATAAAGATGCTGGCGTCGACATTGAAGCGGGCGACGCACTAGTCGATCGTATCAAATCTGTCGCTAAACGCACCACTCGTCCTGAAGTTATGGGCGGTCTTGGTGGTTTTGGTGCACTATGCAAAATCCCAAAAGGTTATGAAGAGCCTGTATTAGTTTCAGGAACAGATGGCGTAGGTACCAAATTACGTCTAGCGTTAAACCTCAATCGCCATGACACTATCGGTCAAGATCTGGTTGCAATGTGCGTGAACGACTTACTCGTTTGTGGTGCAGAACCATTATTCTTCCTTGACTATTACGCTACGGGTCATTTGAATGTTGATGTTGCTGCAGATGTAGTGACAGGTATTGGTAAGGGTTGTGAACTTGCTGGTTGTGCATTAGTTGGCGGTGAAACTGCTGAAATGCCAGGCATGTATGAAGGTGAAGATTACGATCTAGCTGGTTTCGCAGTTGGTGTGGTTGAGCACAGCAAAATTATTGATGGGACTAAAGTAAAGTCTGGTGACGTACTTCTTGGTGTTGCGTCAAGTGGTGCCCACTCAAATGGTTACTCATTACTGCGCAAAATCTTAGATGTTAAGAATGTAGACTTAACTCAAATCGTTGATGGTCGCCCACTTGCAGACGTCGCAATGGAACCAACACGTATTTATGTAAAACCAGTATTAGAACTTTGCAAACAAGTTGATGTCCATGCCATGGCTCACATCACTGGTGGTGGTTTACCTGGTAACTTACCACGTGTACTTCCGAATGGCGCACAAGCGGTTATTGATGAATCTAGCTGGGAATGGTCTGAATTATTCCAATTGCTACAACGTGAAGGCAATGTAGAACGCTTTGAAATGTATCGTACATTTAACTGTGGCGTTGGTATGGTGATTGCAGTTGATGCAAGTGAAGCAGACAAAGCCATTGACCTCTTAAATGCCCAAGGCGAAAAAGCATGGAAAATTGGTTATATCCAAGAAAATGCTGAATCAGTTGAAGGTGCAGACGAAAAAATTCGTGTGATCTTTGCATAATGAGAATTGCTGTCCTTGTCTCTGGCAACGGTAGCAACTTACAAGCCCTGATAGATGCAAATCTGTCGGGGCAAATCATTGGTGTACTCTCAAATAAAGCTGATGCCTACGCATTGCGACGTGCCGAGGATACCAATATTGCGACCGCTGTTATTTCTCATAAAGATTACCCTAGTCGAGAAAGCTTTGACGACGCTATGCATCAACAATTGTTAGCATGGCAAGTAGATCTAGTTATTCTGGCTGGGTTCATGCGAATTTTAACACCAAGTTTTGTTAGCAAATGGCAAGGCAAAATGTTAAATATTCACCCATCTCTCCTGCCTTTCTATAAAGGTATTAATACACATCAACGAGTATTAAATACAGGAGATCGTTTGCATGGCTGTACAGTTCATTTTGTCACCGCCGAACTCGATGCAGGACAAAGCATTGCCCAATCGGCAATTCAAGTTGGTTTGCATGATTCTGTAACTAGCTTGGCGCAACGTGTGCATGAACTTGAGCATTTTATCTATCCTCAAGTTGCACAATGGTTTTGTACAGGTCAATTAACTTGGCAAAACGGTCAAGCCTATTTCAATCAGAAACCTTTAGAACGGCCAATTCAGTTTGCACAATTCTAAAAATAAAACGCATCTAAGGATGCGTTTTTCATTAATTTAAACAACTAAACTTTTAATTTTTTCTACTGTTTCCATCGGATGCTCTAACGGAAACATATGTCCACCATCCATAATAGAGAAAGGAATACCTAATTTCTTTTTCGCCACTTGCGGAAACTTTTCCTTTAAGAAAATACTGTCACGACCTACAACCAAATGCACCGGTACTGGTGGTTTTGGCATTGGCAGCCACCACATGGATGGCGTAGTTCTAAACATTGCCACTTCATCATCTTTAGGTATGGTGAGTGTTACACCACCATTTTGTGGATCATCAGTCAAAGCATGATCAATATAGGCTTGGAAACAATCTTTATCAAAGTATTGATAAAAACCTCTGGAACCTAATAACTCAGCAGCTTGTTCACGCGACTCCCAATGATCACGACGACGTACTGACAAACCAGCTGGGGTAATCTTGTCCACGAGTTTAGGCTTAAAGATTTTAGCAAGATGAAAAACAAAAGAAGCCTTACCAATGATCAAAGGTGGGTCCAACATGATGACTTGTGAAAATAAGTCTGGACGACGATAAGCAGCCATCAGTGTTAATACTGAACCCAATGAATGCCCCAAGCCAATCACTTTACGCCCTTGTGCTTGCTGCACAATGCTATCAATAATCTGATCGACCAAATGCGTCCAGCCGTGGGTAATTGGATAGCGTTTATCGTTTCCAATTTCTGCCACATAAATAATGTCGTATTGATCTTTTAATTGATCAAACAGCTTTTGATAAACTTTAGATGGAACGCCATTGGCATGGGCAAAATGAATCAAAGGTTTCATAAGCTTGTCTTTTATTTTCACTGATTGGTCAATTATCCTACTCTACATAGGTATTGCAAATTAAAAGGATAACTGTCCAGTTATTTTTAGAATAAAAAAAGGGTTGTGATCAACACAACCCTTTTTTGAAATATTATTGTATTTTCGCGTTCTGCTGAGTTTCTAGTTGTGCTGCAAGCGAACTACTAATACCTGCTCCAAGCTGCGCCCCCATACGTCCCAAGATAGACTCCAACGGATTGCGTTGCACCGTATAGTCCACTTTTTGTTCAATTTTTAGATCACGCATCAACGTCGTCAGACTGCCATTACGATCAGCCACACCTAAAGCAACCGCTTGCTCACCTGTCCAGAATAGACCTGAGAAAATAGCAGGGTCGTTTGACTTCAAACGTTTACCACGACCTTCTTTCACTGCATTAATAAAGTGAGTATGCACATTATCAAGTACTGACTGCACATGTTGTTTCTGTGCTGGGTCAAGCGGTTTGGTCATACTTAAAATATCTTTATTGCTACCCGCAGTAAGCGTACGGTCTTCAATACCTAATTTTTGAGCTAAGCCACTTAGGCCATAATTCGGCATGATCACACCAATTGAACCCACTAGGCTTGATGGGTTCACAATAATTTCATCCGCTGCAGAAGCAATATAGTACGCACCTGATGCACCCATATCACCAATCACCGCATAAACTTTTTTATCTGGATGCTGCTTTTTTAAATATCGAATTTCTTGCCAGATTTCATCAGACTGTACTGGTGAACCACCTGGTGAATTAATATTCAAAGCGATTGCCTTACTTCCACTCGCCTCAAATGCACGTTTTAAAGCTTTGTTGGTATCTTCACTATTCACTGTAGACTGTCCTGCAGATGAATCGATAGTGCCCACAATATCAACCACAGCCAAGTGATTACTACTAATACTTGTGGTTGATTTATCTGATGAGGTGGTACAGCTCTTGGTCATTGCCAATAATACAATCAGCAAATATGCAAAGCCCAAACATTTGAAGAAAATACCCCAACGACGGCTACGGCGTTGTTCTTCAACAGAAGCAAGAACAGCTTTTTCTAAAATCTGCCATTCTTTGCCTGTTACATTATTACTATTTGTAGATTCATTTTGTGGTTTTGGTGGCCAATCGGACATAAGATTCCAATCCAATATATTTTAAAGTGGCTTTATTATATACGTGGATTTGGGCAAAACTGTTTAAATAACTTGTCTTAACTTATAATTATTTTTTGCTTTATACTTCCCTTTGTAATTTTTTCTAATTATTGATACATGACTCAGCCTAAATCAAGCAGCACAAGTTACCGTCTTATTCAGTTTGTTAGTCGCCAACCAATTCAATTAGGGCGCTTCTTTGCACGTATGGTTGCGGCCTTGGTCACTACCCTTCCGCTTTCCAAGCTTTCCAAAACGATTAGTTTAAATATACAAATCGCGTTTCCAGCAATGGATCAGCAACATAGACAACAACTCACCAAACAAGCTATTCGAAATGAACTGATTTCTTATTTTGAGTTTTTCAGTATTTGGGGCTCAACAGATGCGAAAAACATTCAGAGAATCCACAATATTCACGGTGAGCATTATTTCCTTGAAGCTTTGGCAGAAAAAAAAGGCGTAGTCTTGATTATGCCTCATTTGGGGACTTGGGAAGTGATGAACGCATGGTTAGCGCAACATACGCAAATGACCATTTTATACAAACCTGTCAAAAATCCTGATGCTGATCGTTTTGTTCGTGATGCACGTAGCCGCAATCAGGCAAATTTAGTCCCTACCGATGAAAGTGGGGTACGACAGATTTTTAAAGCATTAAAACAAGGTGGTACTACTGTTATTCTTCCAGACCATACCCCAGATCATGGTGGAGATATGGTCGATTATTTCGGTATTCCGCTGGCATCGAGTAGTCTCAGTGCCAAGCTCATCCAAAAAACCAAAGCTCGAGCTTTATTATTTTATGCTATCAGAAATAATCAAGATGGTTTTGATATGTATATCGAACCGATCAATCCTGAAATCTATGAAGGTAATGCTGAAGATGGAACCCTGATTGTTCACCAAACTTTGGAACAGCTAATTCGACGCTACCCAGAACATTATCACTGGAGCTACAAACGTTTTCGTGCAAATCCCGCTTTAAAGAAAATTTATGATATTGATGAAAAAGAAGCACTCGCAAAAGTTGCTGAAATTCGTCTACAAACGCAACAAAAAGAGAATACTTAGGCTATTCTCTTCTCAACCACTTCAATTGTTGTCTATGTTGTTTTAACGCTACGGTGTCATGCTCAAAGACAAAACTCAGACTGCCTGTCTGCGCGGTGTTCAGCAAAGGAATATTTAAAGCTCGAAGACGACTTTGTAATTCTTGGCTTGGATGACCATAACGATTCTCAAACCCAGCTGAGGCAATCGCTAGTTTAGGTTTTAATACTGCTAAAAAATCATATGCAGAACTATTTTTGCTTCCATGATGACCAAGTACCAAAACATCTACTTTTAAATCAGGATATTGCTGTAATAGCTTATATTCGGTTTCCCAACCCGCATCCCCCATAATCAAGAAGTTTTGATAAGGTTGAGCATTTAAGAATTGAAGATATACCACGCAGGATTGCTCATTTTTCTGATGTTTTGTAAGCGCTAAACCATCCAGATCGGGTGATAGAATTTGTATTTTTAGATTTGAATAAGACCAATTTTGCCCTTGCTGACATAATGAAAAATTATCTTTGAAAGGCACTGTATCGCTACGTTCATTAGATTGAACCTGAGTAATATCAAACGCATTTTGAATGGAAGGAAATGCACCGCTATGGTCTTGATCTAAATGGGACAAAATGACGTGATCCAATGTGCGGATGCCTTGCTGCCTTAAAAACGGAATCACCACCCGCTCACCTAAATTAAATTTGGCTTCATCATAAGAGCCGCCTGTATCGAACATTAAAGTCTGCTGCGGATGCTGTAAAAAGATCGATTGCCCTTGCCCTACATCAAGGATATTCAAGATGGTAGGCTGGGTTTTTACTCCTAACACGATTGGCAATAAACAAATCCCAGCCCACATCTTTGGGATTGTTCCTCTAGGCATAAAGAGAATGATCAGACCTAATATTAAACTCAGTATCATCACAGGGGTAAAACTGACGCCATATAAGTCTGGAGAAATCGGCTTTAAGCTATTTAGCATCCACATCAATACAGATAATAGTCTGTCATTGAATTGAAAAAGCACTTGTCCACACACAGGAATAATTAACCAAACACATGCTGCGATGATATTCAAAGGTACAATCACCCCACTCAATAATGGAATTGCAATAAGATTGCCCAATGGTGCAAGCCATGAAACTTGCTGGAAGAAAATTAAAATCAAAGGTAATAGAGCAACAAAAATCTTCCATTGTGATTCAATTAAAATTTTTGCACCAAAGATCATTTGTTGAGCAGCGGTCAACACATGATCTTTTGGAAGTTGCGCTAAAGTTTGATAAATCCTCAGCAAAATAAAACACGCTCCATAAGACAGCCAAAATGCAGCGGATAGAATGCTAAATGGATCATAGATGAGTAACAAACTGGCACTATAAACCAAGAGTGATAAGGGTAGAATCGACTGACGAAATAATAGAAAAAGACTCGCAATAATGACGGTTAATAACGTCCTTATCGCTGGAATTTCAAAACCAACAAAGACGACATAAAGCAATACACTGAGTACAAAGGGAAATAACAGTAATATCTGTCGCGGTTGCCATAAATATAATTTTGGGCAGTAACGTTGCAGAATACTTTTCAATAACCATGTCAGCAGCAATGCAAAAATCAGCACATGGGGCCCTGAAATCGCCAATAGATGTGAAATTCCCAACTGCTGAAATTGCTGCTTTAAACGATTCGATAAAAGACTTTCATCCCCTGTCAGCAATGCGAGAAGTAGCCCTTTATGTTGAAATTCCGAAGTTTGAAACATGTTTCGAAATGACAGCCGCATAGTCTCAATTTTTAATAAGAATCTTGCTTGAAGCCTTTGTTGCTGCTTGAGATGCTGCTGATAACCTAGGCGATAGATTTCATCACGACTTAGAGGCTGAATATGTCTTACTGAAAATGCCGACATCACATTCTGCTGTAAGAACCATTTTTCTTGATCAAATACACCTGCGACTGCATAACTATGTGCAGGTTTGATAGCTCCATCAATTCGATAATAGTGACCTAATCGTAGTCGCTCAGCGGGTTGCCCCAATTCCACTTGAGTTTTTCTTTCATAGAACACCCAATTGACAGGCGGAGTATGTCGATTGAGTACCTCGGCAATTTGTTTTTGTCCTGCATCGCTTAATTCATCTATTTTTTTAATATAAACAATTGCTTCAAATGGCTGCGTTTCTACCTCTCTAAGCTTCAACCGTTGTTCTAAGGCTGTATCAGCATAATGAAAGCCAGTACAAAATAACGCCCAACTAACACTGATTAAAATAAGCGCTTTATAAATAGGATTATTGGAATATAGTCGTTTGTCATAAAACCCATACGCAAAGACTGCAATTGCTAGAACTAACCACATCCACCATGTGGTAGCCACAAAAGGAAGGTCCAACCCCATAAAGGCAATCCCTGCAATCCAACCCAATAAAGCAATTTTTAACATTTTAATAAATTAATTTTTTAATTATTCTAAAGACAAAATTAAAGCCCGTTTTCAGGGCTTTAACAAGAGCTTATTTAAAATATTTATTATTGATCAAGCCATAAGCCATCTTGCATATGCAAAATAGAGTCAGCCGACTGTGCCAATTGCTCATCATGCGTCACAATTAACATCGCCATGTTCAGCTCTTTTTTCAAATCTGTCAGTAATTCGAAAATACTGAGTGCTGTTTTACGATCTAAATTACCAGTCGGTTCATCTGCTAAAACAACTGCAGGCCGAGTCACCAACGCACGTGCCAATGCCACACGCTGACGCTCACCACCAGACAATTCACCTGGTTTGTGATCCATACGATGCGATAAACCAACACGATCCAGTAAATATTCCACCTGTTTTTTCACATCTTTGAAATTGCTTTCACCACGAATCATTAGCGGCATTGCCACATTTTCAAGTGCTGAAAACTCAGGCAATAAATGATGGAACTGGTAAACAAAACCTAAATACTGGTTACGTTTATAGCCACGTTCAGCTTCACCTAAATTATCAAACCGCTGTCCTTGTAAAAACACTTGCCCTTGTGAAGGTTGCTCTAAACCGCCCAACGCATGCAGTAGTGTACTTTTACCCGAACCACTTGAACCGACAATCGAGACAAACTCACCTGCTTTTACTTGAAGTGATAAACCTTTAATCACTTCAACTTTGCTTCTACCATCATCAAAATGTTTGTAGATATCTTTTGCTTCTAAGACAATCTTACTCATAACGTAACGCCTCAGCAGGTTGAACTTTCGCTGCACGCAATGCAGGGTAAACTGTTGCCAAGAAACTCAATAACAAAGATACCGTTACAATCACAACCACGTCTTGCCATCTGAGATATGAAGGCAAGTAATGAACAAAGTAAGCATCAAACAGATTCAAACCTAAGACTGTATTAAACCAAGAAATGATATCGCTGATCGTAAGTGCCAGCGTAACACCTAAAATCGTACCTGCAATGGTCCCAATTACGCCAATTACAGTTCCTTGTACCATGAAAATTTTGGTAATCATCGAAGGCGAAGCACCCAAGGTGCGAAGGATTGCAATATCAGACTTTTTATCGGTCACCACCATGACTAATGAGGAAACAATATTAAATGCAGCTACGACAATAATCAGCACCAGTAATAAGCCAACTAAGGTTTTTTCCATTTGAATCGCATTAAACAAATTACCGTGGGTATAAGTCCAGTTCGATGCATAGAAATTACTTGGCAACTGGCTGACAATATCATTAGCCACTTTTGGCGCAGCAAAAATATCATCCAATTTCAAACGTACACCTTGCGCACCATCAGGTAAGCGCAACAAAGTAGAAGCATCATTTAGGGCGATATAACCCACCATTGAATCCACTTCTGCACCGACACTGAAAATACCGACGATTTTAAAACGTTTAAAACGCGGTACTACACCCGCTGGAGAAGGTGTTGCCTCAGGTAACACTAAAGTCACATTATCATTTAAGCCCAAGCCTAGTGCATCGGTCATGTCCTTGCCTAGAACAATACCAAATTCACCTTTCTTCAAAGCATTTAGATCACCTGAGACCATGTGATTTTGGATGATTGAGACCTTCTTTTCATATTCAGGTTCAATACCTGTCACCATAATACCAGCGACTTGACCCTGTGCAGTTAACATCCCTTGCAATTGGGTAAATGGTGCAACCCCAGTGACATGTGGATGGTGTTCAACTTTTTTTACAAGCTCAGGCCAATCTGTTAGAATTTGAGTAGAAGAAACAGTGGCTTGTGGAACCATTCCAAGAACACGAGTTTTTAATTCGCGATCAAAACCATTCATGACAGATAACACTGTAATGAGGACAGCAACGCCAAGGGTTAAACCAATCATGGAAACCAAGGCGATAAAAGAAATAAAATGATTACTCCGCCTAGCACGAGTGTATCTCAACCCTATATACAGCGAAATTGGCTTAAACATACCATCTAGTCCGAGGTGATTTATTATGGAAAATTCACAACATCATCTTGTTGACGACAACACTGAACGTCGAGTGATGTCTCGTATTGATGCCGTGTTGAGAATCAACTATCAAATCATTCCAGATGATGTTGCGCTGAATGATCCTTATGACTCTCATTTCGTATTACCGCGCTATTTTCTACTACTTGCAGAATTAGATCAATTTGATCACGCGTTTCGCTACGAATTAGAACAATTAAATGAAAAAGATCAACAAATTGCTCGCATCTTATCCCTTTTTAACCAGAAATTGAATCTGATTACGGGCTCTTTTTACGACAATATCGTGCAATCTTTGTTACCCGTTCCAGAACAAGTGAATTTTTCGGAAAATGGTTTAAGCTTTTATAGTTCACAAGATATTATTGAAGGCACTTATATCCATATTACCCTGAGCCACCCAGAGAATTTCTTCCATATCGCGGCCACAGCGCAAGTGGCACATAGTACGGCAGATGAACAAGGCAAGTTCCGTATTGGCGCCTATTTCATTACCTTGAACCCACAAGATCGAGCCAAATTAGCAGCTAGCGTTCAACAAAGCCAACAAACAGAAAGTACTTAATTCACAGACTTTCATTATATTTTTAAACGGCGATATGCTCTTAAATCTCTAAAGAAATAAAGTAGTAAGCCAAATAAAATAATACTTGCACCAATAAATACCTGAGCAGACAATTGTTCATGATTCAGGTATGCCCCAATCAAGATCGCCAGCATCGGTGTCATAACCGTTGTTAATGATAATGTGGTTGCCTTGAGATTTTGAACCAATTTAAAGTAGCAAAACATGGCGATCAGCGACGCCATAACAATAGTATAGGTTAAAGCCAATAGTGATTTAGCAGATGGGATATGAGTGGGTGCATATTGCCAAATCCAAGGTAACAACATACTTGCCAATATCGTTGAAACTAAAATTGAACCTGTCGCTTGTGCCATAACAGGTAAATCAGCATTAATCTTTTTCACCAGAAAAATTGATAGAGAGTATGAAAAAACACTGATCAGCATTAAAACAATACCCAACGGTTGTACGTGTTTCTGACTACCACTGAGGCAGATCATCGCTAATCCGACAATCGATGTCGCCATACCTAACCACTGTAAACCAGCCAGTTTTTGCTGGAAGCCAAATCTACCAATTAGGCCAGCCATAATAGGCGCCAAACCAAACATTAACGCAATCAATCCAGAACTAAGATAAGCAGTTGCCGCATAAGTAAAGATTTGTGAACCGATTAGACTTAATGAGCCTGCAGCGTAACTTAATAATGCAATTTTATGGGTTGGGAATTTTACTTTTAACAGCAACAAAACTGTGGCAGCCAAAGGTAAGGCAATAAAGAAACGAATCAACAGTGCCCACATGGGATGTAAATCAGAAACACTCCACACAATGGCTAAAGGCGTGGTTGCCCATATGAATACCAATAATCCATAAGTGAACATTAAGTTAATGCGAGATGGCATACTAAACTCAAGAAGCTGTTTTACGTTTCTGTTTTAAAATGGTCTGATCGAGTGAACTTGAAAACTCTCGCTTGTCTCGTTCTGAGATCGGAGGAGGTCCGCCAGTTTGCACACCTGCACCACGTAAAGTATCCATAAAATCTCGCAAATGCAGACGCGCTTTCACATTTGCAGTGGTATAGATCTCACCACGCGGATGAATCGCAATACCACCTTTTTCAATCACTTGTGCTGCAAGAGGAATATCTTGTGTAATGACAATATCATTCTCTTGCATACGGTCAACAATTTCTTGATCAGCTTGATCGGCCCCACTCATCACTTGAATGGAGTTAATCCTCATTGACGGTGTAATACCAACATTCTGATTGGCAACAAAAGTAACTTCGAGTTGATAACGATCAGATGCTCGCAGAATCACATCACGTAAAATTTTAGGCAAAGCATCAGCATCCACCCACAATTTAAATGGCAGCACGTTAGCAAAAGCTCATGAAAAGAAAAATATAGTGTAACAGATTACGGTAAAAGTAGAATGAAGATCCTTCATGCAATCAGAGCAGTTGTTTCTTTTTATCTTGTCCGAACAGCATATTGATATTACACGCTAAAAAATAAATTAATTTGTAGAGAATTACAGATTCAGACTTGAAAAATACCAGTTACCCTCGATTTAATAGGGTAAGTTCAATCTTTTTAGCATTACGCTTTATGAAAAATCAAAACAGTCCAGAAATCATTAAAATTCAAGATCAAAATTTCGGTAATCATGTCGAGCATTGGAACTTATTGACAGATACTCCCGAAACGGATGTTCCCAAATGGTTAGGATTGGCTCTTGATGCACCAGTAATGCCGATGGGTCTTTGTCAGGATGAACATGAAATGGATCAATCATTCTGGTTGATTCAAGGTCCGAGTGGCGAAGCTGTTTCGATTAATCAAATTATTGCGGTTGAAGATCAAAAACCACGCGCATTAAAAACTGCATTTCCAAGTTTTGAAAGCCCTTATAAATATGATGCGCAAATCGAGCGAATTATTACCTGTGATTCTTCGACTCAAGCAGTATTACGTTTAAATTTAAATAAAAATACCATTATTTATGCCTTCGATAATTTATTCAGCGTAAATAGTTGCCAATATGACAAAAATCACACCTATCAAGTTCAATTTAATGCTTGGGCATATGAATTAGAAACTGTTTCGGCCGATGAAAAAATCATTGTTGATGATCCCGCTTCAATAAAACACCACCGTGCATTAAATGCAATTTTGACAGAACATAATGGTGTTGCCCCAGATAATTTACAAGAATTGATTAATGACTGGCAGCCAAAAACTCCAGAAGATCAAGAACCTGTTACAGTCGACTTTTCTAAAATGGTGGCTTACTTATTTGGTGAGACATTAGGCCAAGAAGATGAAGCTTGGTTCCAAGGTAATATCGTAGGTAAAACGTCAATGCAGTTTATGCAGGACGAATATACCCTTTATGATGTGACGCTGGTATTAGAAGATGATTTGCCTGCAATCCTGATTCGTATTGCAACTAAAAATGAATTGTATAAAAACTTTAACATTGGTCAATATATTCGCGGTAACCTATGGATTCAGGCGAATATTTATGCTAAAACTGCACTTAAGTGACAAAAAATCACATAAATGGCATTTTTAGGCGTTCTAATGAAAATTATACCAGAACAAACGACCACCAGTCTGATTCATTCGAGTGATCAAGGTCTTAAACTTGATGTTGGTGCTTTTTGCTTTTTTTTACTTGGTATGTTTTTAGCAGCACTCATGTTTCATCGAATTGGCTTTTTTTAAACTTTTTGACCACTACCCTATTCGCAAATAAAAGCCCTCAATGTTGAGGGCTTTTATTATTAGCAACACTCTATTGCTTAACCATGACGTTTCGCAAACTCATCCATAAAGCTCACCAATGCTTGAACCCCTTCCAATGGTACAGCATTGTAAATACTTGCACGCATACCACCAACTGAGCGATGACCTGCTAAGTTTAACAAATGGTTTTGCTCTGCTTCTTTTAAGAAGGTTTTTTCAAGCGCTTCATCTGCCAAAGTGAATGGAACGTTCATCATTGAACGGTTTGGAATGGCAATTGGGTTGTTATAAAAATCGCTTGAATCAATATAACCATAAAGCAGTTTTGCTTTCTCTTGATTCACTTTATAGATCGCATCTACCCCACCCTGCTCAAGCAACCACTCAAATACCAGACCAGATAAATACCACGCATAAGTCGCAGGAGTATTCACCATTGATCCATTTTTAGCCTGATCTGCATATTTTAAGATGCTTGGAATTTCAGGTTTCGCTTGATCCAACAAATCATCACGAATAATGACAATGGTTAAACCTGCTGGGCCAATATTCTTTTGCGCACCCGCATAGATCAGACCAAACTTGCTGACATCTAAAGGTGCAGACAGGATACTAGATGAATAATCACAGACTAAAGGTGCATCCACTTCTGGAATGCTCGCAAATTGCAACCCACCAATAGTTTCATTATCAGCATAATGCACATAAGCTGCATCATTAGAAAGGTTCCAAGTACTTTGTGCTGTGATGCCATGCTTACCATCAATTAAAGTACCTGCTTTAACCACATTGATGTCGCCATAGCGCTTTGCTTCTTTTAGCGCTTTCTCAGACCAAATACCTGTATCGATATAATCGGCCTTGTTATTTTTACCCAATAAATTCAGGGGGATCGCTGAAAATTGTAGCGATGCACCACCTTGTAAAAATAAGACTTTATAGTTCTCAGGAATGTTCATGAGCTTACGTAAATCAGCTTCAGCCTTCTCTGCCACAGCAACATAGTCATTGCTACGATGACTCATTTCCATGATCGACAGACCTTTGCCTTGCCAATTCAACAATTCTTGTTGAGCTTTTTCTAAAACGGCAGTAGGTAATGCAGCAGGACCAGCGCAGAAATTATAAGCACGCATGAGTTTTCCCTTGTTAAAGTGGAACAAATTGGAATGGGAATTTAACCATAGATTGGCGAAGCTTGCAGCAGCTTATCCAGTAAATATTTCAATTTGATTGAGAAAATAGTACTAATTTTTCCATCATGCCTTTGTCATTACATTTATTTTAAGCGTCAATGCAAAGGTCTATTTTCTGATTTAATCAACCCGAATTTCACCAGTTTTAATTAGATTAAAAACTCTACTTTTTACAATTTCACTACACCAATCCTAGAGATATAACTATTTAATTAAAAACATATTATTTTAATTTTATAAAAAGAATTTAGACTAACTCAGGATATTATTAAATTGCGACCTACCCTAATGTTGAGACGACATGATCGACCGATTTTTCAGGTCAAACGGTTTCCTAAAAAGTTAAGCTTGAGCATAAGCTTAATTAGCTGTGCTCTATTTTCAACGGTACTATCTGCACAGACATTAAGTTATAGCCAAGCTGAACAATATGTTGTGGAAAATGCTTACGGGACACAAGCACAACAAGCTTTACAACAAGCCTCACAGCTTGAAATGGAAGCCATGAAGCATTTAGGTTTACCACGTATCGACTTAAATGCTCGTGCTTACTCATTTCATAGTGAAACCAGCGTACCTTTGGAATCGAGTAAACGCCGACTTGAAAACTCTCTCACGCGGGGCTTTGATGATAAATTGTCGCAATGGGGCAATGTGCTTCCTACAGAAGTCATTGATCAAGTCAGCCAAGGTTTTGATCAAACTGTACAAGAAGGTTTAAATCAGGTTCCCAATAATCTGGATGTCACGGTGAAAGACCATGATGTGCGCACTTCAATTTCAATGGTAATGCCACTCTATACTGGCGGTAAAATTAACAGTGCTAAACAGATTGCAACAATTCAAGCACAACGCTCAAATATCAGCGAAAAACAACAACAAGATTCGCAACGCTTTGAAATGATCCAATCCTATTTTAATGTGCAATTACAACAACAGTTACTCAATGCCAGCCTGTTTAATTTAAATGCAATGCAAGAACACTATAACAATGCACTTAAATTAGAGAAGCAAGGTTTTATTAATAAAGGCCAACGGATGCAATTTGAAGTGGCGCGCAATAATGCAGAACGCACCTATCAAAATGCTCAGTCGAATCTGCAAGCGAGCCAGTTTAGTCTAAAAAACCTATTACAGACTAAAGAAGGCTTAAACCTCACCACCCCACTATTTGTGAATAATGCACAAAATCATTCTTTGGATAAACTACTTGCAAATTATGATCAAAACTCCAGTTTGATTAAAAAGCTGCAAATGGATACCCAACTTGCCAATGAAAATGTCAAAGTTCAACAATCTGCGAAGAAACCAAGTGTTTTTGCCTTTGGTGAATATGGGTTGGACAATAAAGAGAATTGGATTGTCGGCGTGATGGCGAAATACAATTTATTCTCAGGTATTGATAACAACAAAAATATCCGTGCTGCCGAACTGAAAAAATACGCTGCTGAGCTCATGACCGAACGCACCAAGCAAGAAGTCGAAAATGTGCTTTACAAATCATATAGCGAATTAAACGCGTCTCAGACTAGCCACCAACTGCTGACCCAAAACACCAAAGCCGCACAAGAAAACTTACGCATCCAACAGCTTTCATTTAAAGAAGGTATGGGCACAGCGACTCAAGTGATTGATGCACAAAATGCATTCAGTGCATTAAGAAGTGAGATGGCGATAAATTCATATAAATACATCTTATCTTTAGCCACCTTATTACAAAGCTATGGTTCGATTGATGAGTTCAAGCTTTATGTTAATCAACCACGTACAGACTATATCCGTTAATTGGAGAAATTTATGAGCCAAGATCAATCATCATCCAATTCAGAACGCGATACAGATCAAGTGGACAATAAAACTGAGACCCAAGCTTCTGAATCACCTCAAGCACAAGTGACCTCTGCAGAAAAAGTAGAACAACCGAGACCTGAGACCTCAAATCAACAATTGCCTCCTACAGAGCCCGCAAAAAAAGGTAAGGCAAAAATCATCGGCTTAATTATTTTAATTTTGCTTTTAGGTCTGATTGCCTTTGGTTTATGGAAAGCCTATCAGCCGCAAGCCATTGAATTACAAGGTCGGGTTGAGTCAGAAACCGTACATATCAGCACCAAAGTACCGAGCCGTATTGAAGAGTTTTATGTATCTGAAGGTCAGCCTGTTAAAAAAGGTCAGGCCTTAGTTCGTTTTGTCAGTCCTGAGTTAGAGGCTAAAAAAGAACAGGCACAAGCCGCTTTACAAAGTGCAACCGCTTTTCATTCGACCGTGTATCGTGGTGCACAACAAGAAAATATCGATACGCTCTATGCCAATTGGCAAGCAATGAAAACCCAAGCTGAATTAGCAGCAACAACCTACAAGCGTGGTGAAACCTTATTTCAACAAGGCGTGATTTCTCGCCAACGTCGTGATGAAATGCTGGCAGCACAAACCTCTGCACGTGAAACAGCAGAGGCATCGTACCAACAATATGCGCGTGCCAAACGAGGTAGTACTGAACAGCAAAAATCAACTGCCGATGCACAAGTTGCTATGGCGCAAGCTGCAGTGAAAGAAGCCAATGCCTTAACTGAAGAAACTAAACTCTATTCACCAACAGATGGAACAGTATCTAAGACCTATGGCAAACCGACCGAACTGGTTGCAACAGCTGTTCCTGTGGTCAGTATTATCGAAGACCATGATTTGTGGGTCAGCTTAAATGTCCGCGAAGACATGTATAGCTCTGTTTATAAAATGAAAACGATTGAAGGGTTTATCCCTGCACTGAACCGTAAAGAAACTTTCAAAGTCAAAAATATTGATGCTGAAGGTGACTTTGCGACAATTAAAACTACGCGTCAAACAGGCGGTTATGATATTCGTAGTTTCAAATTTCACCTTGTACCAGAACAAAGCATTCCAGATTTAAAAGTTGGCATGAGTGTGTTGTTTAAAATTGAAGAGGCAAAATAAGCGATGTTTGCAGTGATGCTGCGGGAATTGCGCTATTTAAAACGCCATAAAGTGGATTTGTTTATGGCGGTCATTGCCCCTTTGTTGGTAATTTTGCTATTTGGCAGTATGTTTTCCGCTGGTAAAGCGGAACATTTACCCATTGTCGTGATTGACCAAGATCAAAGTGAGATGAGCCGTAAAGTGATTCATGCGCTCAGCATCAATCATACCTTAAAAGTAAAAACTATTACTGCCAGCCAAGATGAAGCCGAACGACTCATCAATAAAACCGATGCTTGGGGGTTCGTAATGATCCCTGAGGGGGCTGAGCAACGCCTGGTCAAAGCCCAAGATGCACAGATCAGTATTGCCTATAACCAGTCTTTTTTTAGTATCGGTAATACCATTTCTTCTGCCATGTTGATTAGTACCTTAAATGGAATGGCCGATTATATGGGGCAAAGCTATTTAGCCAATACCATTCCCTATTTAGATATGCCAACACCGCATATCAAGATCTCAACCCTATATAATCCAAGCATGAGTTATGAACTGTTTCTAGAACCTTTTATGGTGCCAGCAGTCTTACATTTATTACTGTGTTGCTGTGTGGCTTTTGCCATCGGTCAAGAATTTAAACGCAAGACTGTTGGTGCATGGGTCCAATCAAAACAAATAATTTCCAGCCTGTTGGGTAAAATCCTGCTCTATGTCTTTATTTTCTGCGCCTGGACTTGGTGCTGGATGTTCTGGCTCGCATATATTCGTGGTTACTTTATCGCAGGTTCACTTACACTGATCCTTGTTGCACAGTTTTTGCTGTATTTTGCCTATGCCGTGATTAGCAGCACTGTGGTTTTGGCAACACAGAATTTACCCAAAACCTTTGGTTTTATTGCACTCTACGGTGGATCATCACCAAGCTTTTCTGGGATTACCCTGCCTTTGAATAATGCACCCGCATTTACTCAATTCTGGTCAATGATTATTCCCTACACGCCTTATGCCAAACTACAAACTGAGCAATGGATTATTGGCAGTGATCTGTATGTTTCACTGGTTCCATTTGGGATATTGTTGATCTTTGCAGGTTTATTCTTTACTTTGAGCGTACGTCTGTTAAAGAAAAATACTCAGGAGCTATGCTCATGAAAGCATTTTTCGGCTATTACCTACAGACCTTTAAAAACATTTTTGCCAATAGCTCGGTGTTTACCACACTCATTGCCGCGATCTTGCTCTATAGCTTTTTCTATCCAACTGCCTATAAAGCACAAACCGCTGAAGATATTCCGATTGTGATTGTGGATGAAGAGCAGAGCATTTTGACCTCAAAAATCATTAGCCAAGCATCCAATAGTCCTCACATCAAAATCACCACCGTGACAGATAACTTTCTTGAAGCACAGCGCATGGTGAAAAACCAGCAAGCTGAAGGTATCTTGCTACTTCCTGAAAACCTGACCAATAGCTTAAAACGCGGTGAAATGGGCGGCATTGGGCTGTATTTGAGCACCGCCTATTTCATCCGAACCAAAGAGGTGGGTGTTGGTTTAGCTGGCTCTATTGAATACACCCTGAAAGAGCATCTCGAAAAGTTTGGCAGTGCCTCTGCGTTTGAGCCAGAACTTTCGATCCATCAAATTCCATTGTTTAACACGATGTCTGGTTATGGCAGCTACATCTTCCCTGCTGTGGCCAGTTTGATTATTCATCAGACTATTCTGCTCGGCTTGGCGATGCTCATTGCCAGTTACCGTGAACAAGGCTGGGTAGCAAAACCCGTAGAGTTCTGGGCCACTTTTGCAGCCATCTTTACCACAGGTTGTTTAGGCTGCCTGTATCTATTTGGCTTTACCTTCTGGCTATATGAATATCCCCATGGTGGCAATTTTTGGGGCATGCTGCTTGCCGTGCCGATCTATGTCAGTTGCGTGATTGGCTTGGGTATGTTGGTGGGTTCACTGGTTGATATGCCAGAGCGGGTTGGTCATTTGATTGTAGTGACTTCTGTGCCTTTGTTCTTACTGACAGGTACCGCATGGCCACATGAGGCCATGCCGCATTGGATGCAATACTTTGCATGGACATTACCTTCCACCCATGGTGTACAAATGTTTGTTCAACTCAATCAGATGGGTGTACCAACATCAATTGTTGTACCGAAGCTAATTTATCTTGCGACAGTCGCTGCAATATTATTGGCAATTTCTTATTATCGCTTGGTCATGATGAGACCAATAAAAAAGGAAGCTAATTAGCTTCCTTTTTTACGATCAGAGTATTTACGCTTCAGGTGTATCATCTTTCGGCTCAGCAGCCACTTCTTCAGAAGTGATTGCTTCGGCTTCAGTATTTTCTACTTCTTCTGTCGAATCTAACAACTCTTCGTCATCTTCTACAGCTTCAATCGAAACAACACCGACTAAGGTTTCAGCATCACTTAAACGAATCAAACGGACACCTTGCGCATTACGACCTGTAGTTGCAACTTCCGCAGCACGGGTACGGACCAATGTACCACCATCAGAAATCAACATGAGTTCTTTGGTTTCATCAATCGATACCGCACCCACAAGCTCACCATTACGTTCGCTGGTCTTGATCGCAATCACACCCTTACCACCACGTTTCTTGGTCGGGAAGTCATCAACCGGTGTACGCTTACCATAACCATTCGCACATGCACAAAGCACTTCGCCAGTTTCAGGTACAACCACCAGTGAAACAATACGGCTAAGCACATTTGAATCCGAGGAATCATCATTATCTTCAGAATCATCATTTTCAACGTCAGCATCATCAGCTTCAATGGTATTGCTTGCGAAGCTTACGCGCATACCGCGTACGCCTTTCGCAGTACGACCCATCGCACGGACATCAGTTTCAGCAAAACGGATTGCCTTACCTTCGTTCGAGAACAACATGATCTGCTGATTACCATCGGTAATTGCAACACCAATCAAGGTATCTTCTTCGTTTAGCTCAATCGCACGTAAACCGTTTGAACGCACATTACTAAATTGTGCAAGTTCAACACGTTTTACCGTACCCGATGCCGTTGCCATAAACACATAGTGATTCTCAGGGAATTCCGTCAATGGCAAGATTGCAGTTACAGTTTCATTCGCATCTAGTGGAAGCAAATTGATAATTGGACGACCTTTTGCACCACGTGAAGCTTGCGGCACTTCAAACACTCTCAAGCGATAGACTTTACCGACATTGGTAAAGCACAGTACCGTTGCATGGTTTGATGCCACAATTAAATGCTGGATGATGTCATCATCTTTCATTGCTGTTGCAGACTTACCACGACCACCACGACGTTGCGCTTGATAGTCAGAAAGTGGTTGAGTTTTTGCATAACCTGTTTGCGAAACAGTCAATACAACCTGTTCTTCAGGAATCAAATCTTCACGGCAGAAATCAACACCAGACTCTACAATTTCAGTACGGCGACCATCACCATATTGCTGCAAAATCAACGCAAGTTCTTCACGAATCACATTCATCAACAAATTGAAGTCATTTAGAATTGCAGTTAATTCAGCAATTTGACCCAAAATTTCAGTATATTCAGCGTGTAACTTGTCTTGCTCTAAGCCCGTTAAACGGTGTAGACGTAATTCTAAGATCGCGCCAACTTGAGTTGGTGACAAACGATAGACATCACCAGACAAACCAAATGGACGCGCTGGGTCTTCGCCTTCGATCTCATCTGGACGAACAGAAATCGCGCCCGCTTTTTCCAATAAAGCGACGACACCACCACCTGCCCATTCACCTGCTTGTAAACGCTCACGCGCTTCAGCTGGGTTAGCAGAAGTTTTGATGGTTTCAATAATTGCATCAATATTGGCTAATGCAACCGTCAAACCTTCTAAGATATGACCACGCTCGCGTGCTTTACGCAATTCGTACATGGTACGGCGCGTAACTACTTCTTGGCGATGACGAATAAATGCTGCAATAATATCTTTCAGGTTCATCAACTTTGGCTGACCATTGTCTAGGCAGACCATGTTGATGCTGAACGAATTTTGCAATTGCGTATGCAAGAATAAATTATTCACCGCAACTTCAGCATTTTCACCACGCTTCAAATCGATGGCAATACGCATACCATCTTTATCAGATTCGTCACGAAGCTCAGAAATGCCTTCAAGTTTCTTTTCTTTGACTAACTCAGCAATACGCTCAATGGTTTTTGCTTTGTTGACTTGATAAGGAATTTCAGTAAAAACAATCGTAGTACGGCCAGTTTTTTGGTCTTCTTCAAAGTGATACTTACCACGAATATGTAAACGGCCTTTACCTGTACGGTAAGCATCAACAATGCCTGATTTACCGTAAATAATACCGCCTGTAGGGAAATCTGGGCCTGTAATATGCTCCATCAAACCTTCAATAGAAATATTCGGGTTATAGGCATAAGCCAAACATGCATTGACCACCTCAGTCATGTTGTGTGGCGCCATATTGGTCGCCATACCCACCGCAATACCTGTCGTACCATTAATCAAAAGATTTGGAATACGCGTTGGCATCACCTGAGGAATACGTTCAGAACCGTCGTAGTTATCTTCCCAATCGACCGTATCTTTTTCTAGATCAGCCAAGATTTCATGGGTTAGTTTCTGCATACGAACTTCGGTATAACGCATTGCTGCCGCGCTATCCCCATCGACCGAACCGAAGTTACCCTGACCATCAACCAACATGTAACGCAAGCTGAAGTCCTGCGCCATACGAACAATAGTTTCGTATACTGCACTGTCACCATGAGGGTGATATTTACCGATCACGTCACCGACAACACGAGCAGACTTTTTGTACGCTTTGTTATAATCATTGCCCAATTCGTGCATCGCATATAATACGCGACGATGAACAGGTTTTAGACCGTCTCTAACATCTGGCAATGCACGAGATACAATTACGCTCATCGCGTAATCTAGATATGAATGCTTGAGTTCGTCCTCAATGGCAATCGGTCTGATTTCCGATACGCTCATGCATACTCCTTGTTTACAGGTAGAGAGTTGTACCTGTTTTTATGTCTTCAATCTTGCAAAATTTTAGCTCAAGAGCTTGAACTAAAAATAAAAAATACAGCGAAAAATTATAGCATAAAATGCTCGCAGACTGGGAGTTTTTGATACAAATAGATTGTCGTATTTTCTTTATTTATATAGAATTTGCGGAAAATTATTAAGCAAAAATTTATTTCTGAAAATATGTCAAAACCAAATCAAGATTATCGCTACCGCATCTCAAAACGCATGTTTAAATACTACAATCAAGAAAATCATAATATGCTATTTGGAATTGGTCGTATGCTCTGCAACGCACCATTTTCAAATGTATTTTCTCAGAATATTTTCCCCATAAAAAACAAACATAGAAAAATCGACATAGACATCTTAAAACAAGTACTTATCCCATATCACTTAGATTATTTCTACAATAATATACATTCTGATCTTTCAGCAGAGCACATCACTCATTTACACAAAAATGAACTGCAATGGGATCTTGAAGTCTTTGAATCAACAGAAATTAACCTCTATATTGCCAAACAACTCACCAATACATTACACACCTTGCAATCAACTGAAAATTTAGAAGAAATATTCCAATATGGTATTGAATATATTTCATGGAAACTGACTGATAATCTTACCTTTATGAATAATGACTGGAGTATCAAATTTCCAACGTGGAAATGTGAAATTTCCTCACCTTACTACAAATATCATTTATTAATTATGCAGTTAACACATGGTCTAGTTGTTACATCCTTTTGCTTCCCTGTTTTAAAATCCTCCCAATAAAAAAAACGCTCCTTTCGGAGCGTTCTTCAACTTTTATTCAGAGCGAATTAAAGTTTAGATACCAATTCAGGTACTACAGTGTTCAAATCACCAACTAACCAGTAGTCAGCAACACTGTTGATTGGCGCTTCTTCGTCTTTGTTGATTGCAACAATAACTTTAGAATCTTTCATACCTGCCAAGTGCTGAATCGCACCAGAGATACCAATCGCCATATAAAGATCTGGCGCAACGATTTTACCTGTTTGACCAACTTGGAAATCGTTTGGTACGAAGCCAGCATCTACTGCAGCACGTGAAGCACCTTGAGCAGCACCTAGCTTGTCAGCTAATGGGTCAAGTACTTTGTGATAGTTTTCACCAGAACCTACACCGCGACCACCAGAAACAACGATACGTGCAGCAGTTAACTCTGGACGATCAAGTTTCACGATTTCTTCACTTACAAACTTAGAAATACCAGCATCTTTCGCTTCAGCAACAGCTTCAACTGTAGCAGAACCGCCTTCAGCAGCAACCGCATCAAACGCTGTACCACGAACTGTACCAACGATGATTGCTTCATCAGATTGTACAGTTGCGATCGCATTACCCGCATAGATTGGGCGTTTGAAAGTATTTGCAGATTCAACAGCGATGATGTCTGAGATCATGCTTACGTCAAGAAGCGCAGCAACACGTGGAAGAACGTTCTTACCAGTAGTTGTAGATGCAGCTAATACGTATTTGTATCCGCCTTTCGCGATGTCAGCAACTAAGCCAGCAACGTTTTCAGCCAATTGGTTTGCATAAGCAGCATTGTCAGCAAGTAATACTTTGCTTACACCAGCAACTTTAGCAGCAGCGTCAGCAACTGCTTGAGCACCAGAACCAGCAACTAATACAGTAATATCACCACCGATTTTTTGAGCTGCCGCAACAACGTTTAAAGTTGCACCGTTAAGTGTCTGGTTGTTGTGATCAGCGATAACTAAAATACTCATGATTTTATCCTTCTGTATTAGATCACTTTCGCTTCGTTTTTCAATTTTTCAACAAGCTCGTCTACAGACTTCACTTGTACGCCAGCTTTACGTTCAGCAGGAGCTTCAACTTTAACTGTTTTAAGTTTAGTACCAGTTGCAACGCCATAATCAGCAGGTGACTTAGTATCAAGCGGTTTTTTACGCGCTTTCATGATGTTTGGAAGAGCAGCATAACGTGGCTCATTCAAACGTAAGTCAGTTGTGATAATTGCAGGAAGTGCAAGCTCAACAGTTTGTAAACCACCGTCAACTTCACGAGTTACTTGAACTTTACCGCCATCAACTTTAACTTCAGATGCGAAAGTACCTTGACCAGCACCAAGTAAAGCACCAAGCATTTGACCTACTTGGTTAGAGTCGTCATCAATTGCTTGTTTACCAAGAAGAATAAGTTCTGGTTTCTCAGCATCAACAACGCCTTTCAAGATTTTAGCAACTTCTAGAGCGCCAACTTCATCAGCAGTTTCAACTAAAATACCGCGGTCAGCACCTAAAGCCATTGCAGAACGAATTTGTTCTTGAGCGTCTTTAGAACCCACTGAAACAACAACGATTTCAGAAACTGTTCCTTTTTCTTTTAAGCGAACCGCTTCTTCCACTGCGATTTCACAGAATGGGTTGATTGACATCTTAACGTTGGTAAGGTCAACCCCACTATTGTCCGGCTTAACACGAACTTTAACGTTGGCATCAACCACACGTTTTACAGCGACAAGAGCCTTCATGTAATCCTCGGCTGTTCTAAGCAAGTAAATGTAATGAAGAGCATTCTAACTCTTCGATTGAAACTTTTTAGGTGCCCTATCTTGCAATGTATTTGGCATTTCGGTCAAGTCACAATTTCCGCTACAGCCATAAAAAAGATGAAACGCTCAGTTCACATATTGAAAATAGTTATTGATGCAACAAATTTAGTTAATCAATGCGATGAATATTAAACTTTGATTTTTTTAATATTTTATAAAATTCAACGATCTAAAACAGCCCTTTTGATTTAAATGAGTACGATCTGTAACGGATCGTTTCTGATAAATTTACATGTCTTTTCACTTTCAAAAAAATGCGTCAATTAAGTAAGAACATCAATTCAACAAATCTCATAAATAAAGTGGAAAAGTCATCGATGATTAAATGCTCAATTTTGCAACATAATATATCAAAATTTAGTTTTTTTGCGCTCTTGGGTGAGTTTGATCATACACTTTAGCCAGTTGTTCAAAGTCAACATGGGTATAAATTTGAGTGGTCGACAAATTACTGTGCCCCAACATCTCCTGCACAGAACGCAAATCGCCACTGGCAGATAACATATGACTGGCAAAACAATGCCTTAATAAATGTGGATGTAAATCTACATTTACACCTGCACGCTGTGCTTGCAATTTGACTCGATTTTCAATTTGACGCGGTGTTAAAGCATTACCACGTTGTGAGATAAAAACTGATGAATCCGCATTAAAGCCACCTTGCCAAATTCGATAGATTTTTAACCATTCAACCAAACTGTCTTTGGCCTTCAAGCCAAAAGGAACAATACGCGTTTTATTGCCCTTACCCGTAATACGTAAAAGTTGTCGGTTAAAGTCTACATCTTTAACACTCAGTCCTTGTAATTCAGCCAAACGTAAACCACTGGAATAAAGCAATTCGAGCATGGCTTTATCACGTAACCATAATTGTTGTTCGATCGGCTTTTCTGGCGCTGCTTGATCTAAGATCTGATGCACTGTTTCAATATCAATCATCCCCGGTAATGGCCGTGGCTGACGCTTTAATCTAAAATCTTCGGATGGATTCTGCTCCAGATATTGTCCTTGTTCCGCCCACTTCATAAATTGGCGAATCGAGGTTAAATGACGCTGCAAGCTACTACTACTCAGTTGATCTCGTTCAACCCGACTAGCCAGATACTCTCTCAAATCTGATGCTTCAATATCTTGGAGTTGTAATTGTTTATATTCACAAAACTTAAAAAAATCGGTTAAATCGCGTTGATAAGCGGCAATCGTATGTTCAGATTGATTTTGAATCGTTCGTTCTTTTAACCACATGGACAGCAGTTTTTCAGGGCTTTCCAAGTTGCTCTCCAGTGTTATGCCTATACCAACAGCTACAGTCTAACAAACTTTAACTGCGATTTATCGTTAAACCAATATCGAAGTATTGATGCTTGTGTAATACAATAAATTTCAAGTTTTGAGTGGCGCTATCATCATGGCAACAATGCTTATTCCCTATCTCATCGCAATCACTCTCTTGACCATTACTCCCGGTCTAGATACTACGCTGATTATTCGCACTGCGACCTTGGAAGGTAAAACCAAAGCATTCCAAGCAGCATTGGGGATTAATCTCGGCTGTATTGTATGGGGCGTGATAGTGGCCTGTGGATTAGGTGCATTGTTAATGACCTCCGATCTCGCCTTCAATGCCTTGAAATGGATAGGTGCAATTTATTTAGCATGGTTAGGCTTAAATCTTATTTTAAAACCGCGTAGCCAGCTCGCGGCTTTAAATGATTCTACCACGACTCAAAACTGGTTTATTAAAGGCTTTTGGGGCAATTTACTGAATCCAAAAGTTGGTATTTTTTATATTTCTTTCTTGCCCCAGTTTATTCCACAGTCTTCTTCTCCAGTTGTGTGGACCATGGGACTGGTGATGATTCATGTGGTGATTGGCTTCATTTGGTCAATCTTCCTGATCTCAGCGATGCAATCGATTTCAGGGTATTTAAAGCAGCCAAAATTCATTAAATATATGGATCGTATTACAGGCAGTATTTTTATTCTGTTTGCACTCAAACTGGCATTGAGTAAAAGATAAGTAAAAAAGCGCGTTGATTAAAACGCGCTTTTTTTAAATCTTAGATCATCAGCCTTGAAAATATCTAAGATCCAAACGGGCATCATAAACATGCGTGGTTGGACCTGTCATCCAGACCACATCACCTTCACGCCAAGCGATATGTAACTTACCACCTGCAAGCTGAACTTCAACTTCATTTGCTAGCAAACCACGGCGCATACCACTGACTGCTGCTGCACAAGCACCTGTACCACAAGCCAAAGTCTCACCGACACCACGCTCAAATACACGTAAACGAATATGCTTTTCATCCAGAATTTGCATAAATCCAGCATTCACACGTGCAGGAAAACGCGCATGTGATTCCACTTGTGGACCAATACGCTCAACATCAGCAGTTAATACATCAGGGACGATGGTCACAGCATGCGGATTACCCATATTCACAACATCAATATTAATGCTATGATTATCTGCAAGTTCCAGTGCATATAAACCTTCAATATCTTCATGCTCTTGGGTCACAAATGGAATTTCTTCTGGAAGAAATTTCGGTGGTCCCATATTCACACGTACCCAACCATTGGCACCCAACTCAGGCTCAACAATCCCAGCTTTAGTTTGCACACGAATTTTAGTTTTGGTGGTCAATTGACGCTCATGTACAAAACGAGCAAAACAACGCACACCATTACCGCACTGCTCTACTTCAGAACCATCCGCATTAAAAATACGATATTTGAAATCAACATCTGGTAAATCAGGTGGTTCAACAATCAATAGTTGATCAAAACCGACACCAAAGTGACGATCCGCTAAACGCTGAATCGTGACCGTATCTAAATAAGCTCGTTGGGTCACAAGGTCAACGACCATAAAATCATTGCCCAAACCATGCATTTTGGTAAATTCTAAATACATCTTAATTTACTCCTCAGGCAACAAACGCTCTTTTTCCCAGAGTGATTCTATGGTTTCACGTTCACGAATTAAATAGGCTTTATCACCACTGACCATAACTTCAGCAGCACGACCACGGGTATTGTAGTTAGAACTCATTACAAAACCATAAGCACCAGCACCTAACACAGCCAATACATCATTTTCTTGAAGCGCTAAATCACGTTCTTTACCCAAGAAATCACCAGTTTCGCAAATGGCACCGACCAAATCCCAAGTTTTCACTTCAACGTCAGTATTTGAATTAACAGATTGAATATCCATCCACGCTTCATATAAAGCAGGGCGAATTAAGTCATTCATTGCCGCATCAATAATGGCGAAGTTACGATGATTGGTCGGTTTTAATAGATCAACCTTGGTCAATAATGCACCTGCATTGGCAGAAATACTACGCCCCGGCTCCATATATACTTTGAGACCCAATTTTTCTAATGCTGGACGCATCGAATTGGCATATTCCTCAACACTTGGCGGCGTTTCATCTTTATAACGAACACCCAAACCACCACCAATATCAATATGTTTGAGGTTGATGCCCAAGCTTTTCAACTGCTCAATCATCAAGATCACACGATCAAGTGCATCGACAAAAGGCTTGGTTTCTGTCAACTGCGAACCAATATGACAGTCAATACCAACAATCTCAAGATTTGGTAATGAAGCAGCATATTGATAAGTTTCATCGACTGTATCGCTTGGAATACCGAACTTGTTTTCCTTTAAACCTGTTGAGATATAAGGATGGGTTTTGGCATCTACATCTGGGTTTACACGTAACGAAATTGGTGCTTTTTTACCAAGTTTTGCTGCAACTTTTTGAATCCGATCTAATTCAGCATGTGATTCGACATTAAAACAAGCAATCCCAACATTTAAGGCTTTTTCAATATCTGCTTCAGATTTACCTAAACCAGAAAATACGATTTTCGAAGGTTCACCACCTGCTGCAAGTACACGTGCCAGCTCTCCACCAGTCACGATATCAAAACCTGCACCCACCTTTGCCAATACACTCAGAACAGCTAAATTTGAGTTCGACTTCACTGCAAAACAGATTTGATGATCAATAAAATCAAAAGCACGGTGCATATCCAAATAATGCTTTTCAAAAGTTGCTTTTGAATAAACATATAAAGGCGTGCCGTATTGCTGCGCGAGCTGATCCAGTGAACATTGCTCAGCGTGCAATACTCCATTAATGCGAGTGAAACTCATGAAGATGTCCTTATTTACAAACTTAAGGTGAGATGGTCTGTGATTGAGTCGAGGATGATATTGCCTTATCTTCTACTTTAGCTTCTTCAGCTTTGACTGTAGATGGTGTCGCTTCATTTTTATAAAGCAGATATTTTGCGCGTTTGTCATGGTTTTGATCAGACGGTAATTGCAATGCGCCTGACTGACCACATGCAGTTAAAATAACGCTGCTCAGCAATACACTGATAGAACAAATGACTTTAAGCATCTGTGCACCTAACTTTTACAATTCGGAGCAGTATAGCGTGATCATCAGATTGGCTAAAGTCTAAACTTGAATGAATCAAACAATAACCATAAAAAAACGCCGACTTTAAGGTCGACGTTCTGAGCATCTTGGTGCAATCGTTACTTTTTCTTATAGAAGAAATAACCAATTGCCAAGATAACAAACCAAATTGGACTCACCTTCAATGATTCTAAGGTGGTTTCATCCAATGCAAGGAAGTAAATCGTTGCAAGGAAGAAGATAATCACCACCCAACAAGTAAACACACCACCAGGCAATTTAAACGTTGATTGCGCATGCAATTCAGGACGATTTCTACGGTAGTTGATATAACTCCACATAATAATCATCCATACACAGATGAATAAAATCGTTGATAGCGTTGTTGCTAAAGTAAATGCCGTCACTTCATCATTGGTTCCTGTTTGTAATTTATAAACAAACTGAACAAATGCACCAATGAAGATACAGATAGAAGAGAAGATTAATGCTTTTGCAGGTACAGCAGATTTAGAAAGCTTCGCAAATAGTTTTGGTGCTTGTTGATCTCCTGATAAGCCAAACAACATACGACTGGTTGAGAATACACCACTGTTCATTGATGACATTACTGACGACAACACCACCAAGTTCATAATGATTGCCGCAGAAGCAATACCCGCTTGTGAGAAGATATTTACGAATGGACTGACTTTAGGATTAATTTGATCCCAAGGTGTCACACACATCACCACGAACAATGCCAATACATAGAAAATAATGATACGAATTGGAATCGAGTTAATTGCTTTCGGTAGATTACGTTTCGGATCTTGTGTTTCAGCAGCAGTTGTACCCACCAACTCCACACCGACAAAGGCGAAAATTGCAATCTGGAAACCCGCCAAGAAACCATCTAAACCTTTAGGGAACATACCACCATGTGTCCAAAGGTTAGATACACTTGCCACTGTACCAGTAGTGCTGGTAAATCCTGTAAAGATCATCCATAGACCAACAGCGATTAAGACAATAATCGCTGTGATTTTAACCATCGCAAACCAGAACTCCATTTCACCGAATAATTTAACAGTGACCAAGTTCAAGCCAAGTACGAATAAGATTGCAACTGTACTGATCAGTAAACCACCTAATGGTGTAAATGACTCGCCTCCATTAAAGAATTCCAGATAGTAAATAATGGCGGATAAATCTGCGATACCAATCGTGACCCAACACAGCCAGTAGGTCCATCCGACAAAATAACCAGCCCAAGGGCCAATTAAATCCGTCGATAAATCGATAAAAGATTTATAGTTTAAGTTTGATAGTAAGAGTTCACCTAATGCACGCATTACAAAGAACACCATCAAACCAATGGTCATGTAAATAAATAGAATTGATGGTCCGGCTAAACTAATGGTTTTACCAGATCCCATGAACAACCCTGTTCCGATTGCACCGCCAATCGCAATCAACTGCAGATGTCGATTAGATAGACTACGGTGAAGTCCGCTTTGTTCAGCAGCCTCACTCAGATTTTGATTCGACATTTTACAAAAACTCTCCAGTGTTTTTAGTCCATTAACCAAAGTCAGCGCTCAATAAAGCTTCGTACCATTTTCGGTATCTTTTTCCGCCATCTATATTTTGGCTCACTTTAGCTAAGTAATTTTTACCTGTATTCTTCAAGTTAAATACAATTGAATTCGATCATACGCACAAGGTCAAAACAATACAATGAACTTATAAGGACAACTCAGGCGCCATAAAAAGGAATTATAAAAAAAGAAGTGACAACGAGCGCCACTTCTTTTTCTAGCGATAAAAATATTAATTTATAATTCAATCATTAGATGATTGTTTCTGTTTGTTTTTGAGACGATCTTCCCAGAAAGTCGCATTACGAATACCCAATTTAATTGGATCAAATATGAACTCTTTTACACCAGCTTTTTGCTGTTCTTCATAGTCTCGCAGCGCTTTAATGGTTGGTTTCCAAATAAAATAGGTCACAATAATACCGATAATATTAATCCATGCCATCAGCCCTACACCGATATCACCAATGCCCCAAATATATCCTGTTGCACTAAGCACGCCATAGGCCACAGAAATCATAATGAAACATTTGGTGATGAACAGTAATGATGGTGTTTTAGTGATATAGCTGAGATAGGTAATATTGGTTTCAGCAATATAGTAATAGGCCACAATCGTGGTAAAGGCAAAGAAGAATACGGCTAGCGCAACAAAGATCTGACCAAAACCACCAAACACTGTGCTAACTGCCATTTGAGTAAATGCAGGTGAGCCTATTTCAGTGCCAGACGCAACATTTTGTACGATAAACTGCCCTGCTTCTAAGGTACCCTGTACGTTATACATGCCAGTAATCAAAATCATAAACGCCGTAGCGGAACATACAAATAAAGTATCGACATAAATCGAGAAGGCTTGGACAAAACCTTGCTGTGCAGGATGTTGCACTTCTGCGGCAGCTGCGGCATGTGGTCCCGTACCTTGTCCTGCTTCATTAGAGTAAACACCACGTTTTACTCCCCAACCAATGGCGGCACCAATCCCTGCCATTGGAGAAAATGCATCATCAAAAATAAGTTTGATCACGCCAGGTAACTCTTGAATATTCATGCACACAATGATGACAGCCATCAAGATGTAACCCAACGCCATAAATGGCACAACAAACTCTGCAAATCTAGCAATACGTTTAATGCCGCCAAAAATAATGATTGCCAAAAGAGAGACAATTACGATTAGGGCTAATAATTTATAAGTACCTACATTACCAAATACGATAGCACCCTGACCTGTGATCTGTGTAAACGCATTCCCTACAGCATTGGCTTGAATCCCTGGGAGAAATAAACCACAGGAAATAATTGCGGCAATTGCAAATAGAATTCCTAACCAGCGTTGCCCTAATCCTCGATCAAAATAGAATGCAGGACCACCACGATACTGCCCTTGATACTCAACCTTATAAATTTGACCCAGTGTCGACTCCACGTAAGCGGTACTCGCACCCAGAAATGCCACCAACCACATCCAAAAAACTGCACCAGGACCACCAAATCCAATCGCTGCCGCAACACCCGCGATATTACCTACACCGACACGTCCAGATAAGGACACGGATAAAGCTTGGAATGATGAAATTCCTTGTGCGGAGGATGAACCATTAATCAATAGTTTCGCCATTTCCTTAATTTGGCGAACCTGTACAAACCGAGTTAAAATAGAAAAAAATAAACCAGCACCTAGACATAAATAGATCAGCGCTGGGCTCCAGATAATCCCGTTGACCCAATTTACAATTTCTGCTGCACTCATAGACATCAACCTTTATTATATATTTTGAAAAGATAGTCACTGCTAAATTTTCATTCGTCTGAGCATGAGCAATATCTATGCCATTCGATCAAAATCTTATGACAATAAATAAGTGAACACACCAACACCATCCATGGAAAAAGTGAATTGAACAAAAAAATGAATGCTGAAAACACACTGTCTATAAGTTGTATATCATGTTATTTTCCTGAGCACTTCCCTTTAACCAACCAGTGACGAAACCGTACTGTCTTCTTGTTTTATCCTTATAAAGAACGATCAGCATTGTTAGAAATTTTCGTCCTGATTCTTTTTTATCTAATTTTAAGAAAGTTTTCAATTTTATCTTATGGCAAAAATTAAATCCGTTTACAGATGTGAACAATGTGGTGCAGATCATCCCAAATGGGCTGGGCAATGTTCTGAATGCGGCGAATGGAATAGTCTGCTTGAGGTTCGAATTGAGCCAGCAGTACCCCATCGTGGCCAACCAAAAATAGGTGGCTATACGGGGCAAGCAGCCAGTATTACCACGCTCAATCAAGTCACAGTATCCAATGAAACCCGTGTTCCAACAGGGATTAGCGAATTCGATCGTGTGCTCGGTGGCGGTTTAGTCATTGGTTCAGTGGTGCTGATTGGCGGTGATCCGGGTATTGGTAAATCGACTATTTTGCTGCAAACCGCAACACATATGGCCAGTAAGAAAAGTACTGCACTGTATGTCACGGGTGAAGAATCTTTATCACAAGTGGCTTTGCGTGCCCAACGTTTAGACCTCCCAACGGATTCGCTCAAAGTGATGGCAGAAACCTGTGTCGAGCGAATTTGTGAAGTGCTGGCACAGGAACGTCCAGTGGTGGCCATTCTCGACTCGATCCAAACCTTATATACCGAAACCTTACAATCTGCGCCTGGTGGTGTTTCACAGATCCGTGAATCCGCAGCCTTACTGACTCGTTTCGCCAAGAATAGTGGTACAGCCTTATTTATTGTCGGTCACGTCACCAAAGAAGGCTCACTGGCAGGTCCACGTGTTTTAGAACATATGGTTGATTGTGTACTGTATTTTGAAGGTCAATCAGATTCTCGCTATCGTATGATTCGTGCCGTCAAGAACCGTTTTGGTGCAGTCAATGAACTTGGCGTATTTGGCATGACCGATAAAGGTCTACGTGAAGTCGCGAATCCTTCGGCAATTTTCCTGAGCCGTTATGATGAAGCGATTCCGGGTTCTATTGTGATGATTAGTCGCGAAGGAACTCGCCCACTACTGGTCGAAGTACAGGCACTGGTTGATGATGCTCATGGTCAACCCCGTCGTGTAGCCCTCGGTTTGGAACAAAACCGTTTGAATATGCTACTGGCTGTTATGCATCGTCATGGTGGCGTACAAACCTCAGGGCAAGACGTATATGTCAATGTGGTGGGTGGCTTAAAAATTACCGAGACAGGTTCTGACTTAGCCGTTTTACTTGCTTGTGCATCCAGTTTGAGAGGTAAAGCCTTACCACAACAATTAGCGGTTTTCGGTGAAGTTGGACTCTCAGGTGAAATTCGCCCAGTACCCAATGGTCAAGAACGCCTAAAAGAAGCTGCAAAACATGGCTTTAAGTATGTGATTCTACCGCGAGGCAATGCACCACAGAAATCCATTGAAGGCGTGCAAATCATTGCGGTAGCACGTTTACATGAGGCTCTGACAGAGGCTATGCAGTTGAGTGATGAATTAGGCTAATCGCTTGACATAAAAAAACATACTTTTCTAGTTGAAATTACATCGAAATACCTTCATAAATACATTTACAAATTGGATTTAAATAGGAATTTTCGATGCAAGTACACCAGCGCGGCTTGATGGCAGCTCTTTTAATGGCAACTTTGGTTGCTGCACCACTTGCGGAAGCAAAACGTGCAGGTGGCGGTAAAAGCCATGGCATGAGCAGATCTAGTTCATCTAGCCAATCTTACCAACCATCACGTCAAGCAGCTCCAGCACCTCAACAACAAACTGCACCACAAAGATCTGGTCCAGGTGTTGGTACAATGGTTGCTGCGGGTGTCGCAGGTGCTGCAGTCGGTGCTGTTGCAGCAAATGCATTGGCAGATGATAAACAACAGAACCCAACTGCAACTGAGCAACAAGCAACTCAACAAGCGCAACAACAAGAAGAAAAAGGTGGCATTCCTGGCTGGCTTTGGGTACTTCTTGCTGCTGCGATCGCCTTCTTTGTTTTCCGCAAATTAGGCGCAAAAAAAAAATTAGCAGCCAATAATCCATACGCTCCAAACAATGGCGGTCAAAATAACTTTGGCCGTCAAACTCCACCTCAGCCTGCTGCACGTCAAGCGACTGATAACACCAATATCTTTGGTCAATCTGTAGGTGGCGGTGCTGCGGCACCTCAAGCACCATTTGGTGCTGCATCAATGAGTAGTGGTAACCAATTACCAGATGGTACAGAACCTGCTGCATTCTTACGTATTGCACGTCAACGTTTTAATCACATTCAGTCGGTAAACAGTGCAAGCAATGTTGAAGAAATTCGTCGTTATTTGACACCTGAACTTTATAATTCAATGTATAGCGACATTATGGCGAACCAAGACCAAGACGTTGCGGAATTCAGTAACCTCAATGCAATGGTTGTTGAAAGCACGACTGAAAATGGTCAATACCTTGTTAGCGTACGCTTTACAGGTACTGTCAGCGAAGACTTAAACAGCTTGCCTCAACCATTCGCTGAAATCTGGCATTTTGTGAAGCCTGCTGGCTCACAACAAGATTGGCTTGTTGCGGGTATCCAACAAGCTTAACTGCTTTGATTGGACAAAAAGAGCTGTTTCGACAGCTCTTTTTTATTGCTTCTGTTTTTTAGGTATAAAAAAAGCCACTCTCTATATCGGAGAATGGCGGAGTGTAAAAAGAACAACGCTTTATACTTATTATTAGAATTAAAAACACAACCTAGCACGATCTGTCTATTGATACTAACGGATAACATCATCGGAAAACTATTCCTCTTTTGGGGAATAAAACCTATTTTATTTAGCTTGTTTTAAACAATCCTCAGCCCATCCCTACTGTACTTCCGCTTATTTCCCTACCCGCAATATGCAAACATCCCTAAACATCATTGTATGTGTTTGGTACTTGCATCCAGCCAAGCTATACACTCGCAAACTAATTCATTCATGGAATGACTAAGAAGCAAAAATCAACTTATATAAAAAAGGCTTTGCCGAAGCAAAGCCTTTAAATCATATCTGAATTTAACAACTCAGCATTATGAAACGAACTGTAGGAATAACCAGTACAAACCACCAGATAATGTAATTGTCGCTGGTAAAGTAAAGATCCAAGCAGAAAGAATCGTCTTCACTGTAGCGAAGTTCAAACCTGACTTATTGGCAACCATCGTACCCGCAACCGCACTGTTTAACACGTGTGTGGTTGATACTGGCATACCCAGACCGTCCGCTGCTGCAATTGTACTCATTGCTACAAGCTCAGCAGACATCCCTTGACCATAAGTCATGTGGTTCTTACCAATACGCTCACCAACAGTTACCACAATACGCTTCCAACCCACCATCGTACCTAAGCCAAGTGCTAGTGCAACTGCAACTTTCACCCAGTTTGGAATATATTGAAGGAACGAATCTAGGCTACTACGATATTCTTTAACAACTTTAGCTTGGTCTTTATCCATTTCTGGTAAAGCTTCCGCTTTATCTAAACGTTTGAACGTCGTGGTACTTAAATACATGTCGTTGCGGATTTCGCTAACAGCAGCTTCAGGAATCGCCTTAAGATCGCCATAGCCAGCAACACGTGTACCCAAGTGCTCAGTCATACTTGCTAGCGCAGGCACAACTTCAGCCGTTTGTTCTTTAGTTTGGATATATTTCGTTAATACTTCACGCGCCTTTTCATCAGTCAACTCGTTCTGATTGACATTTAAAACCGTCGCCGTTTTTGCAGAGAGCTGTTCAAAAGACTGTAAATGCTGTGCATCCAGGTTTTTATTCAATGAATAAGCCAATGGAACCAAGCCGATTAAGATCAACATGATCAGGCCCATGCCTTTTTGACCATCGTTTGAACCGTGCGCAAAACTTACACCCGTACAGGTAAAAATTAAGATTGCACGAATCAGTGGTGGTGGTGGCTTATTGCCTTCTGGTGGCTGAAACAGCTCCATTTGGCGTTTAAATACTTTCTTCACCAATAAGAAGAGAATCGCTGCAAATGCAAAACCAATCAATGGAGAGAATAGTAAAGCCTTACCTACTTTAATCACCTGATCCATATCGATACCACTACTGGTCGCACCAGCTGAAGCATTCAAGATATGGTTCATAATGCCCACACCCAAAATCGAACCGATTAAGGTATGTGAACTTGATGCAGGAATCCCCAAAAACCACGTTCCTAAATTCCATAGGATTGCCGCGATTAATAGTGCAAAAACCATCGCAAAGCCAGCACCACTGCCGACATTCATGATCATTTCTACTGGGAGCAATGCAATAATACCGTACGCTACTGCGCCACTCGCCACCATAACCCCAAGGAAGTTACAGAAACCAGCCCACATCACTGCTGCTGGAGCAGGCAATGCATTGGTATAAATAACCGTCGCTACAGCGTTCGCCGTATCGTGAAAACCATTTACAAATTCAAAGCCTAAAGCAATGAAAAGTGCCGTCGATAAAAGAATAACTGAATATAAACTTAAAGGCGGTACATGTGCCAAGTCAGCACTAAGCTGAAAACCGATATAAATCAGTGTTGCAACAATAATTGTCAAAAACACCGGCATAAAGAATTTCGGTGTTGGTACATGTACATTCGTCGATTTTGCCTGAGAGCTGGCAAGCGGTGAATCCGAAACAGGAGGAAGATTAGAATTCATGTAGACGGTTAGAGGATAATAAAATCCCCTGTATTGTTTAATTAAATTATGACAATTATATGACAAAGGACTGTCACATAAAGCCAAAATTTCATGTTTTCATCACATTTTTTTGTATTTCTCAGTAATAAATCCACCTTATTTTTTATTTTAATTAATAAAAAACAATGCATTATAAAACCAAAAACAGCGCTAGAACTGTTTGTCTGATTTTGCAACAAACGCTACGAAATATGACATTAAACTGTCACATTTCGAACTGGATGTTTTCTTTTTAAGCATTATTCAATTCAATTGTGACAACTTGATGAACATTTTATGACATTTTCTAAATGACCCGATGAATCACTGTTCTGAGTTGCTGAAAATACGCGCTTTGACGTAGCTTCTGTTACAATGCCCCTGCTTTTTATCTTGATCATCGACTGGGGTTTCTGAATGTCCACGCTTACCACCCTACAATCACTTCTTACCCAACGCATCCTGATTATTGATGGTGCAATGGGAACCATGATTCAACGCCATAAATTAGAAGAAGAAGATTACCGTGGTGAACGTTTTGCAGACTGGGCATCAGACCTAAAAGGTAATAACGACTTATTGGTTTTAACCCAACCGCAGATTATTCAGGGCATCCATGAAGCCTACTTAGATGCAGGTGCAGACATTATTGAAACCAACAGCTTTAACGGCACCCGTGTTTCAATGTCTGACTACCACATGGAAGACCTTGTTCCAGAGATCAACCGCGAAGCAGCACGCTTAGCCAAAGCAGCATGTGAAAAATACTCAACTCCAGAGAAACCACGTTTTGTGGCAGGTGTCCTTGGCCCAACCTCACGTACTTGTTCGATTTCCCCGAATGTGAACGACCCTGCATTCCGTAATATTACTTTTGATGAACTCAAAGAAAATTATATTGAAGCTGCCCATGCCTTGATTGAAGGTGGTGCAGACATTCTCTTGATCGAAACTGTGTTTGATACTTTGAACTGTAAAGCCGCGATCTTCGCAGTCAAAGAAGTATTCAAGCAAATTGGTCATGAACTACCGTTGATGATTTCAGGCACCATTACCGATGCATCAGGTCGTACCTTAACAGGTCAAACTGCAGAAGCGTTTTGGAACTCAGTACGTCACGGTGATTTACTCTCAATCGGTTTTAACTGTGCCTTGGGTGCAGACGCGATGCGCCCACACGTAAAAACCATTGCTGATGTTGCTGATACTTTTGTCTCTGCCCATCCAAACGCAGGTTTACCGAATGCCTTTGGTGAATATGATGAAACACCTGAACAAACAGCTGCATTCATCAAAGAATTTGCTGAAAGTGGTTTAATTAATATCACAGGCGGTTGCTGTGGTACCACACCAGATCATATTCGCGCCATCTATAATGCAGTCAAAGACATTCAGCCACGTCAAATTCCAGAAACCAAACCAGCCTGCCGTTTAAGTGGTTTAGAGCCATTTAACATTTATGATGATTCACTGTTCGTCAATGTCGGTGAACGTACCAACGTGACGGGTTCAAAAAAATTCCTGCGTCTCATCCGTGAAGAAAAGTTTGCCGAAGCTTTAGAAGTAGCTCAGCAACAAGTTGAAGCTGGCGCACAGATCATCGACATCAATATGGATGAAGGGATGCTGGATTCGCAAAATGCGATGGTGCATTTCCTCAATCTAGTTGCATCTGAGCCAGATATCTCTCGTGTACCAATCATGATTGACTCATCAAAATGGGAAATCATTGAAGCAGGTTTAAAATGTGTCCAAGGTAAACCTGTTGTTAACTCAATTTCATTGAAAGAAGGTTATGACGAGTTTGTCGAAAAAGCTCGCCTATGCCGTCAGTACGGTGCTGCGATCATTGTGATGGCCTTTGATGAAACAGGTCAGGCCGATACCGCTGCACGTAAGCGTGAAATTTGTAAACGTTCTTATGATGTTCTCGTCAATGAAGTGGGCTTTCCTGCTGAAGATATCATTTTTGACCCGAACGTGTTTGCCGTGGCGACAGGGATCGAAGAACACAACAACTATGGCGTCGATTTTATTGAAGCCACAGGTTGGATCAAACAGAACTTGCCACATGCCATGATCTCAGGCGGTGTCTCTAACGTTTCGTTCTCCTTCCGTGGTAATGAGCCTGTGCGTGAAGCGATTCACTCAGTATTCCTTTACCATGCCATTAAACAAGGCATGACCATGGGGATCGTGAACGCTGGTCAAATGGCGATTTACGATGATATTCCAAAAGAACTAAAAGATGCGGTTGAAGATGTTGTTCTGAACCAAAACCAAGGTGAATCAGGTCAAAACGCTACAGAAAAACTGCTTGAAGTCGCAGAAAAATTCCGTGGTCATAGTGGCGCACAGCGTGAAGCTGAAAACCTTGAATGGCGCAATGAGTCGGTAGAAAAACGTCTTGAATATGCCTTAGTTAAAGGTATCACTACCTATATTGATGAAGATACTGAAGAAGCCCGCTTAAAAGCCAACCGTCCTCTTGATGTGATTGAAGGCGCATTGATGGATGGTATGAACGTGGTCGGTGATTTATTCGGTTCGGGTAAAATGTTCCTGCCACAAGTGGTGAAATCTGCGCGTGTAATGAAACAAGCTGTTGCATGGCTGAACCCTTACATCGAAGCTGAAAAAGGCAATGCACAATCCAAAGGTCGTGTTTTGATGGCAACCGTAAAAGGTGACGTACATGATATTGGTAAAAATATCGTAGGCGTGGTCTTGGGCTGTAATGGTTATGACATTGTTGATCTTGGGGTAATGGTACCTGCGGAAAAAATCCTGCAAACTGCGATTGATGAGAAATGTGACATCATCGGTTTGTCTGGTTTGATCACTCCGTCTTTGGATGAAATGGTGTTTGTTGCCAAAGAAATGCAGCGCAAAGGCTTTAACATTCCACTGTTAATTGGTGGTGCAACCACATCGAAAGCCCATACTGCCGTGAAGATTGATCCTCAGTATCAAAATGATGCCGTGATTTATGTGGCCGATGCCTCTCGTGCGGTCGGTGTAGCAACTACCCTACTCTCGAAAGAAATGCGTGGTAATTTTATTGCCGAGCATCGTGCTGAATATGCCAAGATTCGTGAACGTTTAGCCAACAAGCAACCGAAAGCAGCCAAACTCAGCTATGCCGAATCGATTGAAAATGGTTTTAAGGTGGATGAAAACTATGTGCCACCAATTCCAAATAGTTTAGGTACGCAAGTCATTACCAATTATCCATTGGCGACCTTGGTTGAATACTTTGACTGGACGCCATTCTTTATCTCTTGGAGCTTGGCGGGTAAATTCCCAAAAATCCTGACAGATGAAGTGGTCGGTGAAGCGGCTACTGATTTGTATAACCAAGCACAAGCGATGTTGAAAGATATTATCGAGAATAATCGTTTCGATGCGCGTGCTGTATTTGGTTTATACCCTGCACAACGTACAGGCGCAGATACCGTCAGCGTGTTTGACGAAGCGGGTCAAAAGGTTACGCATACCTTTGAGCATATTCGTCAGCAATCTGACAAAGTCACAGGCAAACCAAATTTATCTTTAGCAGACTTTATTAGTACTTCTAAAGACAATACCGATTATCTTGGTGGTTTCACTGTATCGATCTTTGGTGCTGAAGAATTGGCAAATGAATATAAAGCCAAAGGTGATGATTATTCAGCGATCTTGGTTCAGTCTTTGGCCGATCGTTTTGCTGAAGCTTTTGCCGAGCACTTGCATGAGCGTATCCGTAAAGAGTTCTGGGGCTATAAGGCTGATGAGACTTTGGGCAATGAAGAATTGATCAAAGAGAAGTATGTCGGTATTCGTCCTGCACCAGGTTATCCTGCTTGCCCAGAGCATTCTGAAAAAGCAGTGTTATTTGACTGGTTAGGTTCGGAAGCGAAAATCGGTACAAAGTTGACTGAACACTTTGCGATGATGCCGCCTTCGTCTGTCAGTGGTTTCTATTATTCGCACCCTGACAGTGAATACTTTAACGTAGGCAAGATTTCTCAAGATCAGCTTGAGGATTATGCAAAACGTAAAGGCTGGACACTGGATGAAGCGAAGCGCTGGTTAGCACCGAATTTAGATGATTCGATTGCGTAAATTATAAAGAAAAATCCCCCTCAATTGAGGGGGAGGTATTAAGAAAAATTTTTCAGCATTCTTATATTTAAAAATTCAAAATCACCATATTCTACATAAGCATAAATATTAGATCCTACAGCCTCTTTATTTGGCCTAACTCTATATTTAAAATAACAAGCATAACACTTACCCAACTTACACATATCACATTGTGTTTCTTTAATTAAACATAAATTTATTTCATTAATAATATAATAAGATATTTTTTCACACAAGTAATCTAAAAACCACTTCCCCTTACATATCCTTTTCAAAGATTCAATTTCAAAACTCACACCTTTAGAGTGAGCAAAAAGCAAGCTGTTGATTTTATTATCATTCAAAGATTTTTTAATGTTTTCATTTTTTATACCTTTATAATCAGATGAATAAGAAAATAATGACTCCACCTTATTATCGCATGAGTTTTTTAATGCTTCGACAGATGCCAAATATAAAACCTCACATTCATTATAAAAAAAATCCCAAAAATCTGATATTAAAAAATCTGAAACACTTTCCTCAGTTGCGTACAAAAAGTTTGAAAATATTTTTTTTAAAACGGCATCATTAACTAAATGAGACTCCATAGAGTAATAAATAGTGAATAATAAATTTTCTAAATCCTCAATTTCACCTCTAAAATCACTTACATCTTTATCTACTATTCCAAGTAAATATTTTTTAGCTAGATTAATAGGATGTTGCTCATTAATAATAGAAATAATTTTTTTCACACCTCTACAACCAGGTTCAATATCTGCTATATGCTCAGAACAATAAACCTCACAATCAATTGGAATTGTAGTTAATATTTTCTTATATATAGGTATATCATCTATCCCCTCAACCATGAGAATTGGCTGCTCTTGCATAATTGCGATAGTGATTAGTTCATCAGCTTCAAGAAGCATGTCCATTTTTAGAACTCTCCATTCTTATATTTACATAACATTTCTGGTTTATTTTTAGCCAAAAAAGGAGAGTGTGATGCAACAATAATTTGAACATTAGGAAGCATTATTTTAAATAAATCAATTAACTGTCTCTGCCATTTCATATTCAATGATATTTCAGGCTCGTCAATAATTAAAAAATTTCTACCATTTCCAACAAATAATACAAGACTCAAAAAAGTCAGCATATGTCGTTCACCACTAGATAGCTCATGTATAGAATGACTAGCATCACCAATTTTAACATTTATCTCATTCAATTTTACTTCTATCTTTTTACCTTCTGTTAAAAACAAATTAAAGGTATCAACTAAATAGTTTATTGAACTTAAATTTAATTCCTCATTTTCAAGTTCATCTATAATATTTTTAAACATTTTTTTAAGAAGAATGTTTTCCTTAATTTTTCTTTGATAGTCTTTATTTTCAATATTTTCCAAAATATTAACAATAACACTTTTAAAACTATTATGTTCTGAGCTACTAATAGATTCTATTATTTGATTCTTTTTTTCAATCAAAATTTCAAAAAAAGTATTATCAAAACTCATATTTATATATTCATCATTTTTTCACCATTAGATTTTCATCAATATGTATAACTTCCGACAAAGTATCAAACAATGCATTTTGAATTCTTTGCGCAGCTTTATATTTTTCTCGCCTAAAACTTGTTAAAATCAATTCTTCGATATTATCCATTTTTATATTTTGAAGAAATAAATGATTAGCTTCAAAATCCATATCATGATTAAATCTTCTTTTTTTCATACGGTTATAATTTTTAATTCGCTGAGATAGATCAAAAGAAATTTCTCTCGCCATGTTAGAGGAAATATTTAGAGAATGATTTCTTGAAAATCTAAAATATTCAAAAAAGAAATCTTCTGGTATTATAATATTTTGAGTAGAAACCCCTCTTTCAACTCCTAGAGAAAGTGACTTTAAATCCTCAAGAATTTTTGATTCTTTATTCCATGTATATTTTTCCTCACCTTTCTTTCGCTCAACGACTATATTCCGTTCCTCATTGTTAAACTTTAATTTCAATTCGGCTTTAAGCACACCCAAATCAAATAATTCATGTTCATCGCGTTTCAAAAACGATGCTAATGTTTTTAAAAAAGTAGTTTTCCCGCTACCATTCCCACCAAAAATCACAGAAGCATTATCATCAGAAAAACATACATCTGTAATTTTTTTTACATTTTTAAAACCAATAATTTTAAATTGTAAAATTTTTATATTCATAAACACCCCTAAAAAAATTAAAAACCAAAACATTATAATATAATTATTTGACAAAACCCTACAGCAAAACAACTTTTATTTATATTTTTTATAAACACTCAATGCAAAAAAATATTACAGCTATACACTCAAACACGTTATATTTTAGCTTGATTTTCCATATAAAACACCTCATCCAAGTGCATTCAATGGATGTTGAAACTCAATTCCTAATTAGGCAAAACACCATAGTAATTTAAAACCTATACCATTTAAATATAGGCTCTCTCCTACTACAGCTCTTTATGCTTCTCAATCAAATCCTCAAGATTCTGATAAACATGCAAGACCCGATCTTTATGCGTTCGCGCATGATCCAGACGCTGTTCAGGATCAACTAAAAGCAAAGTGTGCCCATCATCGATTAAACGATCGATGCCTTCCAGAAACATCCGTTTTCCGACATCATGAATTAGGGAAATCTGGGATAAATCAATCACGATGCTACTGCTATCGTCTGGCTCACATTGCAACGTCCGCAACAACATTTCCGCTTCAGTGAATTTCAATACTCCGCGAAGTACATACACACTCAAAGATGCATCTTTACCAGTGCGATAATGACTCTGCACAATGGTTTGCGCGGAAGGTGTACCTTCCATCAAATGCAAGCCCATATCCCGAGAGAGTCGTTCCAAGATATCTATACCACGTACACTATTGCCATGTTCATCGAGTCGAGGAGAAAAAGCCGCTATGCTGACCTGACCTGGCAACACGCCCAAGATTCCACCAGCGACACCACTTTTAGCAGGAATGCCAACCGTCGTCAGCCAATCCCCCGCTGCATCATACATGCCACAGCTCATCATCACGCTTAGGACTTGGCGTACCACAGCACGATTCAATAAGCGTTTTCCAGTTTTAGGATCAACCCCACCATTGGCAAAAACACTGCCCATCCGCACTAGATCTTTGACAGTGACCAAGATCGCGCATTGGCGAATATAGCCATTCACAATATCAACAGGATCAGTTTCCAAAATCCCCACCGTACGCAACATATAACCAATCGAGAGATTGCGATAGGCTGTTTTCACCTCAGATTCATAAACAGCATCATCAAATTGCAGTTCACGTCCTGCTAGCTCGCTCATAAATCGACGTAAAATTTCTGCACCAGATAAGTCATCTTTGACAGGAATCAGTGAATGCGTGGTGATTGCACCTGAGTTAATCATCGGGTTCTTAGGACGGCGATCTTTACCCAATGAAATTTCATTAAAGGCTTCGCCAGAAGGTTCAACCCCAACTTTCTCTAATACCGCATCAATCCCAAGCTGTTGCAGCACATAAGCATAAGTGAACGGTTTAGACATCGATTGAATGGTAAATTCAATCTCATCATCCCCAACAGAATAGATTTCACCATCGACGGTAGATAATGCCAGTGCTAATCGATCGGGATTGGCATTGGCTAACTCAGGAATATAATCTGCGAGATGCCCACTGTTATCAATATCGCAGGCATCAATCACATGTGCCAAATAATCAGGAAGTGGAGTTTTCATGGTCATCTAGCCTTTAATTGTTTCAAGTTTTAATTTAGATAAGCGCTTATAGTACAGAGGACTAGTCATATTAAAATTATAGCTTTTGTAATGATTTTATGAGCTTACATACACAACTAACTCAAACGTTCTACAAATAAAATGCCATCCAGATGATCCACTTCATGCTGAACAATGCGCGCGGGGAAACCTTCAAAAGCGGTTTCAATCACTTCACCTTGTAAGGTGTAGTAACGTACTTTGATTGCTTGTGCCCGTTCGACCAGCCCACGCTCATCTGGCACACTTAAACAGCCTTCCTCACCTAAACAAGACTCTTGAGAAAATGCCAAAATTTCAGGATTGACCATCACCACCGCATCCATTTCAGGTGCATCGGGATAACGCGGATTCGGGCGAGATGCCACAATAATTAAGCGTTTAGAAATATAGACCTGTGGTGCTGCAATCCCAACCCCATTGCGCTCCAACATGGTCGCATGCATAGCGGAAGCCAGTTGTAATAACCATTCACTGTTAAATTCCCCGTTCGCGACAGCAGCCGCTTTAATTTTTAAAACTTCTTCACCGCGTTGTGCTACAGGTAGAATTACACTCATCCCACGCCCTTATAATTGTTTTGACCAAATAGTGAATAATATCGTATTGGATATTTTATCGCGTTACCATAATTTTCATTTAAGAATCTTGTCATAATATATTCGCGAAAAAAATAATGAATGGCAAAGCACATGAATGCAACCCAACTGTTTCTAGGTGTCATCTTTAGCTCGATTGGCTTAGGCTATTTTCTGTATGGCAAAAAGCAAAAAATGACCGTGCCTTTGGTCTGTGGTCTTATCTTGATGCTCTTTACCTATTTTATTGATAGCACGACCATGATCAGTATCATTGGCGTGGTGCTTTCGATTGTTCCTTATTTCCTGCGCTTCTAAATAAAAAAGCTCCCCAAATGGAGAGCTTTTTTCTACAAAAAATTAAAGATGTTTCTTTAATTCATCGGCTACGATCTCGATTTCAAGCGTGCTGAATTTACGAATTTCACCTTCCGCATGTTTTTCTAACATACCGCCAATCAATGGCACTTTAACTTTAACAGTCCACGTTAAAGAAATATTCACTTTTTCGCTGTCCCCCGTGACACTACGCTCGCCCTTCGCTTCCAAAGGTAAGTTTGCACCCAATTCAACTGTCGAGGTTAAGTTTTTCAAATGGGTAATATCAGCACGTTTTAAGCGGAACGCATTCTTTAATAATTTTTTCGCCACCTCTGGAATATTGACATCCAGATTATATTCACGGCGCAGCGTATAAATATCACCATTGATATTCGATTCAATTATTTCTAAGTTTTCACCTGGAATACGTTTACACACTGCTTCATGCAATGAAGTATCTGCCACCAGTCTTGAAAAGTCCTCAATTGAAACACCATGAATTGTTTCATTAACCGTAAATTGATGTGCCATTTTTAAATGTCCATTTCGTTTTATTAGGATTTCATCATTGTGCAAAAGTATAGCATTCTCATTTGTATCTCTAAATCTGATCAGACAAAAATGGATGACTGCTCGGATTAGTTATTTCTATTGTAATGATGCCGTATGCCTAATTTGACCGTGACCCGTTCCATACGGCTGATATAGAGATAATGATCCCCATATTCAATCACCGCATAAAATTGCTCTGCACCATCATCCAAACCTGTGGCTGACCATGTTGTGCCTTGCGGAAATTCATCTAACCATACCGCTTTGTAAAAGTCTGAAACCGAATCAAAAGTTAGGTAATGTTCTGGATCGGCCATAATTTTAGCCGCCATTTGATCAAATTTTTGTTGTTTAAACGCCTCTAAACTCAGTAACACAAATATTCCTTATCAATTTAAATTCAGCTCAAATTTTGTGCTTCGATCTAAAGTTAATCTTAAGCTGAATTACAAAAATACAGTGATTTTCTTATACCTCTATTTTGCTAGGGAATGCGCTGTTTTTCTACATTATTTTCAGCTTTATCATATATTTTGTGCTGCTACTGATTTGCTAGACCTATCTCAATATGTTATCAACTCCTTATGCTTTATATTTTTTACAACGATAAACTATAAGGAGTAAACATGTCTTATCAAAATATTTTAGTCCCTGTTGATGACTCTCCAATTTCTTATGCCGCAGTCGAACATGCGCTTTCTCTAGCAAAATTATCAGGGGCACAAGTCACCATTCTCAGTGTAGTTGCAGTTGATCCATTTGTTGGCGTGGATTTTTATCAAGTGGCCCCTGCAATCACTGATCATTTTATGCAGGCCGAAGCACATGCCAAAACACAGCTTCAAGATATTGCCCAATCTTTTGTACGTGATGGTATTCAGGTGACAACCAAAATTCATCATGGTGTAGCCAGTGAAGGAATTATCTTTGTTGCCGATGAAGTCGGTGCTGATCTGATTATTATGGGTTCACATGGTCGCACAGGCGTAAAACGTTTATTGCTCGGTAGTGTGGCGCGTGCTGTTTTAACAGAATCACATATTCCCGTGCTGATTGTGAAGCAATAAAGATTTGTTTTAATAAAAAAACCTTGTGTCTCGATACAAGGTTTTTTTATTTTCTAGAATGCCTAAATCTGACCGATTCGCCCCCCATATTGATCATTTACAACCCTGTTCTGCGATTTAAAAAGATGCTTCACTAGCAGTTGGACATTTATTTTCAAGTCAAAATAGTGAGTTGAATCAGCTTACTATTGCCAGAAAAAATGACCGTCAATAAAAAGAGCACGTTTAAGAATAAGACACGGTTTTACAAGGATGATCAATATGAAACTCAATCCAATGGTGATTGGCCTGTGTGGGATATGTATCAGTACATTGAATCACGCAGCAGCACTGGACCAATCAGGACAATCCATTCTCCCTTTTCTGGAAAATGGTAACTATGTTGAAGTCAATGCGACAGCCGTAGATGCTGACATTTCGGGGAAAATCCGTAATCATCCTGGACTGGTCAATGATCCGCAGAATCTTAACTCAGGCAATATGGGCAATAGCTTTCAATATTATAGTGCCGCGCTCAAGCTTCAACTGACTGATCGAATCAGCTTTGGTCTGCTCTATGACCAGCCTTTTGGTGCTGATATTACTTATCCGATGCAATCGAATAACACCTTCTCGGACAATGAGTTTACCCAGCAAGGCACATCGGTTAATGTCGATACCGAAAGCATTAGCATGATTTTGGGTGTTAGTCCATTTAGCAATTTTCAACTCTATGGCGGTGCTGTCTATCAATCGGTCAAAGGTGATGTTGCGCTGCGTGGTAATTCATACAGTGAAGCCTTTAATGGCTATGATGCAAAATTTAAACAGGATCATGCGGTCGGTTGGCTGGCAGGTCTGAGTTATCAAATCCCAGATATTGCCTTAAAAGCCGCAGTGACCTATCGCTCCAAGATCGACCATGATATGCAAGTGACTGAGACCCAGTTCGGTCAACCTTTGGAAGCAACTACGCCAAGTAAAACCAAAATTTCGACACCACAATCGGTGAATGTTGACTTTCAAACAGGAGTGTATAAAGACACACTGCTCTATACCAATCTACGTTGGGTCAACTGGAAAGATTTTCATATTCGACCAACTCAATTTGGCGCAGTGACGGAGTATCTCACTGGCGTAATAAGTGATGGTGCATATACAGGTGGTTTCGATCTGGATAGCTATCAAAAAGATCAATGGACGGTCAATGTCGGACTGGGGCATCAGTTTACTGAAAAATGGAGTGCATCCACTGAAGTCAGTTGGGATTCAGGGACAGGCAACCCTGCATCTACATTAAATCCTACCAAAGGGTCTTGGGGGATTGGTCTAGGTGCTCAGTTTAATCCTGCCCCGAACTACTTCATTGCCGCTGGAGTTAAATACTTCTGGTTAGGTGATGTGGTTGCCGAAGACGGCACTTATTACATTCCTGTACCAGGAATTAAACCCATTGCTGAACAAGCTGACTTTAAAAACAACAGCGCAATCGCTTATGGCTTAAAAATGGGCTATCGCTTTTAGTCACAAAAACTCATCATGCCAAGTAGTTGCAGATCTACTTCAAGTCTTGCTCCTACTTGGCTAGTTTCTGGCATTCAATCAACGGATTAGATTAGAATCTCAAAGCATTATTTTAATAATGAATGTCATCTCTAGGAAAAATCCAATGAAAAAAATTGCTCTTGTCTTTTCAATATTTCTATCTAGCTTCGTTTTTCCTGTTACCGCTTTTGCCAATTCACCTGATCCTAAAGAAAGCATGGATATGTTTATTGGTACCTTAACCATTCATGATAATAAAGCTATTTTAAAGCGGTGCGATATTGCACAGAATGAATATGTGTTGAAAGATGCGGATTGGTCTAAGGAAAAGGTGGTATCAAGCTTTCTGTCCAAAGCAACAAAACTAAAACAGCCGATTTATGCAGAAGTGATCGCAGCGTATAAAAGTGAAAAAGATATCAATATTCTATTGATCGATTCCATTGAAAATCTGACCGAAGCGAAAAGCTGCCATTTGGCCGATCTATTTTAAAGCTCACCATACACGGCAAGCTTTTCGCTCGAATATTGATGAGCAAAAAAGCCCAATCACTCACTAAAAGTTTGCCATGTCTCAAAAGCATGTGTGCGATACAGCTTCAACTTGGAAAACTGAGGAATAATCGCTTCACTCTGCGTTGGTCTTAAAAACACAAAATCATCGACTTGAATATCACAATCCTTCGGTACATTGACCAATTCCTGATTACTACTACGCCCGTACAATGCATGGGTATGTGCTTGATGAGGATAGACATAATCAGCCAGCCAATAGCCACCATAAATAAACAGTGCCTTACATTTATGTGGCAATTTATCCAATAAAGACATAGATGGAAGCTGAGTAAATGGCAATATTTTTAATACAGGTGCAGCAATCCATAACGCAGGCTGTAGTGCGCTTAAAAAATCACTGTCAAAATCACTTGGTTTTAAGAGCATTGAACCAAAAGACAAATCATTGCAAACACTTTCAGTGGTATGAAAGCTAAAGGTTGGACTGCCACCGCCATTAAAACAAAGCTCATCATTCCACAGCGATGAAAACTGTTTTTGAATTAACTGTTGATAATGAGCATAAGTCTGCTGCGAACTTTGATAAGCCAGTTCAGGTTTTTTAATGATGGCTGGGATTTTGGTGACATGTGCATCATAGCCCATCAAACCAGAAAGCTTTAAATACTGTGGATACTGCTGAATCAGCTTTAAAATTTCGGTCAGTTGCGGTGTCGACTGTACCCCACCACGATGTAAACCAACATCAATTTCAATATTCACATTCAGACAGAGAGAATAGAGCTGAGCAATCTCGAGATATTGTTGTAAGCGTTGCTTGGTATCAATCAGCCACTGAATTTTGGCATTCGACCACTCATCATGCTGATCAAAGAAATGGCGTACAGCTTGAGCTGGCATTGGTTTACCCAACAAAATATCCGCTTCGGCAAAATTTTCTAGGATTGAAACAATATGCGGTTGATGAAATACCATAAAGCGTTGCGTATTGATCTGCTCAGATAATAACTTGAGTAAATCTAGGCTTGCTAATGATTTTACTACCAAGCGTGCTTTTAAATGTTTGGCGTGATCAAGACGAATCTGAACATGCTGAATATTTTGTTTTAACGCTGCTTCATCGATGATCAATTGTGGAGTCGCAATCCCCTGCTTTTTTAGGTCGAGATTGAGTTGCTTAAAATAATGATCCAACATGGCTATACCTTTTTCAATCAATGAAAATTTACATGCAATTTGATACGTGAAAAGTCATCTACAACCTGAGCAAGCTAAAGCGACTAAAGCTTTGGCAAAGCGCAAGCGTTTAAATACACCTTACCAAGCTTCAAATGCTTCTCAGGGCGAAACCAAAGTAAGGCGAGCCTGAGCAAGCCAAAGCGACTAAAGCTTTAGTGAAGCGCAAGACGAAGTGGCTTATCCTAAAATGGATAAAAACTCGGTAAGACTTCGTTAAGTTAGTTATTTTTCAATAAATTAAATAAACATTTAAGGCGAACCCAAGTTAAAGCTAACCTAAAAACAACTTTTCCAGATAGGGATTTAAAAACTTGGCTTTTGGGTCAAGCTGCTGACGTAAAGCCATAAAATCATCCCATTTAGGATATAGAGCCCGAAGCTGTGTCTTGTTCATTTGATGCATTTTACCCCAATGTGGACGCCCTCGATATTTCTGCAAAATCGGCTCAACCACATCAAAAATCAACTTCGGGTCTTGCTTATGATATTGATGCACTGAAATCGAAATCGAGTCCTGCTGATAAAACGGACTGAGCCAAATATCATCCCCCTTCACAAAGCGAAATTCGAGCGGAAAAAAGGTGGCAACTTTATACTTTCTTAAGGCATGCAACACTTCATCCAAACACTCAATTCCACGATCAACAGGAATCTGATACTCCATTTCATTGAACTTGGTATTACGCGGTGTTGGAAATATCTTGCTCGACCAATCTATATAGGTTGTCGGTTTGACAAAGATGCCTAAGAGCTTCTGTAAATAGGGGTTCAATGAGGGAAAATTTTTGGTCAGCTCAGAGCATAAGGTCAATAAAGTATCATCGGATGGGAAATTTTCCTTACGTGGCAAAACCTCTTCATCGGTCTCATCCAAAGTTTTCAGCATCAACTGCTTTTCATGGGAAAACACAAAGCATTCGATGTGTCGATGCTGATGCTTCCATTGTTGAATATGCTGCATCATGTCTTCTACAGGACAAAGCTCAATATGTTCTTTCAGTTTATAGCGCGGGCGATTCTGCATGGTGATCTTAGTTAAGATACCCAAGCTTCCCAAAGAAACTCGTCCTGCGGCAAAGATTTCAGGATGTTCTGTGCGATTACATTTTAGAATTTCACCTGACGCCGTCAATAACTCAAAAGCTTCAACATAGGCCGAAATACAATGCAAATCTGCTCCTGTGCCATGTGTGCCTGTAGAGACAGCACCTGCGAGACTTTGCTGATCAATATCGCCCTGATTCATCAAAGCCTGATTGATCGATTGCTGTTGTAAATGCTGATCTAAGTCATATAAACGTGTACCAGCATAAATACTGCTCTGACATCGATCAAGATCCGTCGATGCGATTCCTGCAATATGATTCAAAGACAATAAAGTTGCATCGGTACAGACCAAAGGCGTAAAAGAATGCCCTGCACCCACCACCCTTATTTTTTGCTGCTCTCTAACAATAGACTGTAATTCTTGAATATTGGCAGGTTGTAAAATCTGCTGCGGCTTGGCTTTTTGAAAGCCAGACCAGTTTGACCAAATGCCTTGTGTTAAATCATTCATACTGCCTCTCCTTGGCTAACGGCAGTTTTCAAATTGCCATGGTTGCTGCGTTTTGCGAGTTCCTGTGCTGGAATCGGCTGTGGTCGTGTCATTTCATCGTAATGACGTTTATTTTTTTCTAACAATAATTGTTCTGTTAGATCTTTGAACTTGCTCTGGCAGGCTGCCAATGTCCATTGTCCGAATAAGGTATGCCCACCTTCATAGGCTTGCGCTTGGTATTCTTCATAGGTCGTGACATAGCCCATATAATCATTGCAGTACGATGCCAACCAAACCTGATTCATTGACGTCTGTGTAGTGAATGTCTGTTTAACGGTGTCAACGACACGCTGCCCTGCAATAGTGGTAAATTCTCCTGGACAACAAATCAAAGCCAATTGACCTAATCGCACAATCTGTAAGGGAACCACGCTCGGGACTAAAGGACTCTGCTGAATCGCCCCAGCTTTCACTTGTCGGTTCATTTCTGCAATCAACGGATCAAGAATACTCGGCGGAAAACCAATTGGTTGGCCTAAAATCTTTTTGGCACCCGCTTCCAGTAAAATCTGTTTTGGCCCTTGAGAGGCATACAACTGCTGATAGTCTGCAAAATCAGTTGCTTTTGGATGCTTGGTTTTTTGTTTGCGAAATTGATCCGCTAAAAATTGCATTCCCATAATTAAGGGTTTGGGTGCACCTAAACCATCGACAGGCGTGCCTGCAAAAAATGCGGTGCCATGACAAGGCTGACTGGTCTTTGCATGCTTTTGACCCGCTGCGAACTGATCTGGAATTTCAATATTGCTCAGGTCTACATAGGACAAAACAGCATCGATCTTGCCTGCGACTTTTTGCAAATTTTTGGGAATATTTGATTGTAGTGCTGTCAAAGCCAATTCACTTTGGTAGCGCCCATTTTGTTGCGCGTATTGATATTCCTGTTCGCCTTTAATCTTATTACGGATCTTGAGCTGATCTTTGCCATGAAAATGCGGTGATACGTCCCCTGCGGTTGCTTGTGCAAAAATTGTGACTGGATTTTGGATTCCTTGCCCAATTAAAGCCTGCTCAGAGAATGCGGCTGCGTAGCCTTTATTATCACCATCATAGGCGTTTAAAGAATTTCCTAAACAAGTTGCATGTACTCCAAATAAGGAAATAAAGGACTGTAGTTTTTGTTCACGATAGAAACCGATCAGCTGCATTTCTCGGTTCAAAGCTAAATGCGTTTCAGCTTCGGTACGTGGCTGAACTTCTGGATTACGATTGTAGGCTTTGATCGAACGATTCCATGCGACAGGTGTCTGTTCTGGAAAATGCTGCGTACTTAAAAAAATCTCGGTGTCTTGTTCAGACACAATCGCATTTTGAATACTCAGTACAATCGCCTCAACAATGGCAGTTACGTGTTCAGGTACAAAACCAGGCGTTGGCATATTATATAAAGCTTCATAACCACAACCACTAGGGCCAGAATGAGTATGGGTTGCCATGAGGACCAATTGATTTTCATCAAATGGTGAATTTAGAATTTGGGTGAGTCGCGCTACTGCTTGACTGCGTATGGCATGGGTAATGCACCCTAAATCCAGACAACAGATGAGTAATCGGTTATGTTGTTGATCGACAATACTCACACTACGTGCAAATAAAGCTGTGCGCTGTTCATAGGCCCGATGTGACCATTGACCATACCCAAACATGGCATAGCCTTTCGGTGTAATTTTGATTTGCTGCTTGTCCCAACCCACCTGATACATCACGACTTCCTTTTCAATTCTTTTTCTAACTGTCTTAAAGCATGTTGAAAGTTAATCAAAATTATGCGATACCCAACAGGGTTAAAGACACTTTTCTTTGGGGGGCAAAACGGACTTATGCCTATACGTAGCAGCGATAAAAATGATCAACAGCAATTTATTCCACCAACGATTTTGGCCAGCCTGATCCATTATGCTGAGCAACAGCAATGGGACTATGCCGCTTGGTTTCAGGATTCAGGTTTAGATATTGTACAAATACAGCAAACCCAAGGTGTGGTTCGTTTTAGCCAACTCTGTGATGTTGTCCGTCAAGCCATGATCACCTATCAACAACCCGACCTTGGTTTAAAGCTTGGTAGTAGCGAAGGTCTGATCTCTATGGGGATTTTGGGCTTTGCCATGCAATCGTGTAAAACTGTTGCAGATGCTTTAGACATTGCGCTGCGCTATCATCGGATTTCTGGCAGTGTCTTAAATATCGACTTTTCCATCCACGCTGATCTTTGTGAATTGGAGGTCACTGAACCCTATCCGTGCAATGAACTCAAAGCCTTTTTCTATGATGAATTATTTAGCAGTATCATCACCTGTTTAAACGCAATGCTGGGTGATCATGATGATGTGATGAGCCTTGAGCTCAGCTATTTACCAAACGAATATCAACAGCAATATAATGATATCTTTGGCTGCCCAATCCAATTTAACCGAGATAAAAATATCATGCGCTTTAGTAGCAGCCTACTGCAGCGCAGCTTAAAAAATTACAGCCCTGCCAACTACGCAACTGCCATCCAGATCTGTGAGCAGGCCTTAAAAGAAATAGACCAACTCAATCAAGTTGGTTATATACATTTACTCGATCATTTGATTGAACAGCATTTACCCGAACGATTTGAGATGCAGCAAGCCGCAGAACAATTACACATCAGCGAACGGCATTTAAGACGGCAATTATTATTAGAAGGGCTGAGTTTTCAACAAATTCGGCAAAATGTACTGGAGCGTAAAGCCAAGCAACTCCTCGAACAGAATCTATCCATGAGTGAGATTAGCCTGCAATTGGGTTTTAGCGAATTACGTGAATTCCGACGTGCCTTTAAGCGCTGGACGGGACAAGCCCCTTCGATTTATAAACAAGAGACTCACCTTACTTAAATGATTAGTTCGTAATGCCTACTCATATAAAATGAACATATCTCAGGAATTACTGGTGCTACAGGTCATCCACAACCTGCGTGAGATTAATCAGATGCTATTTCTGCGATTAATTTAAAGAGATACCGAAAGAAGACAGGTTTTGTGGATGACAATGGTTTTGGTTACTTTTGCCGAAACAAAAGTAACTCCAGCTGAAGGCTTATCCAAGAATAAGATGAGATCTCTATAAGATTCCACCGAAGCAAAAAATTAAAACTAAATTTTAACTTGCTGCCTGATAAAACGGTACATCACCATTAATCGTGGCACGATGCATAATCCGATGCGCATCCCCATAATCAAATAAAGCCTTATGCTGTGTACAACGATTATCCCAAATCGCCACATCACCTGCCTGCCACTGCCAACGCAAATGAAACTGTTCATTGGTTGCATGCGCAAATAAGTACTGTAGTAATTCAGTACTTTCAGTCTCATCCAGCTCATTAATACGTGTGGTAAAACCTTCACTCACAAACAAAATCGGCTGACCAGTTACAGGATGCGTTCTCACTACAGGATGAACGACAGGTGGATTACGCTTAAAAGTTTCTTCCAGTTTTTTACGCTCAACATCGTTATGTGCGAAACGTTCAATCGGGAAAGACTGACGAATGTCGTGTGTTGCTGTTAAGCCTTTTAACTTTTGCTGTAAGCCTTGATCCAAGGCAGCAAATGCCGCTGCGCCACTCGACCATAAGGTATCACCACCGACAGGTGGAATCTTGATGGCTTGCAATACACAACCCAATGGCGGTTTCTGACTGAAAGTCACATCGGTGTGCCATAGCTCATTATCACGTAAGTCTTGTTTCCAGCTATCCAGTACAATGATTTCAGGCACATTATCGATAGATGGGTAGATCGGATGGATATGCAAAGAACCAAAACCACGCGCAAGCTCAGCTTGTGCCTGAGGTGCAAGCTGCTGATTGCGGAAGAAAATCACATGATGATCCAGCAAAGCCTGTTGAATTTGTTGTGTAGTATTTTCATCAGCCGTGTTTAAATCAACATCGTGAATAATTGCACCGATCGTTGGTTTAATAATTTCAATATTTAACGTCATCTTCTACTACTCACACTTATAACTGTTGGCCATACCAAGGAGATAATTGCTTCTGTAACCAACGCAAAAACAACTCAAAACTCACTGCGACGATCGCAATGACAATAATGCCGAGAACCACGGTATCGGTGATTAGGAACTGTGCTGCAGATTGCACCATAAAACCAATGCCACGATCTGCTGCAACTAATTCCGAAGCCACTAAGGTTGACCAACCCACTCCCAAACCAATACGAATACCCGTCAAGATATGCGGTAAAGCAGTCGGCAAAATCACGTGCCAAAACACTTGCGATTGGCTTGCTCCTAAAGATAAAGCAGCACGTTCACGATTGAGCTGATGGCTCAATACACCATGGGTACTACTGATAATCACAGGTGCAAGGATCGAAAAGAAAATCAAAAGCACTTTGGTGGTTTCACCAATCCCGAACCAGATCACCAATAAAGGCAAATAAGCCAAAGGTGGAATCGGGCGTAATAACTCAACCAATGGATCCAGCACTGCTCGCACCCATTTGTTTAACCCCATCCATAAACCAAGTGGTACACCAATCGCAATCGCGGCAACTAAAGCCAACAAAACACGAGAAATACTTGCTGCCAAATGCTGCCATAAGGTGGCTTTCATAAAACCTTGTTGGCTGACTTCCAGAAATTTTTGCCATACCGCTTGTGGGCTCGGCAAAAATAGACTTGGGACAATTTTTAATGCCGTGATCAAATACCAAATCACCAATACGCTTAAGACACTGGCAAGACTGAGCGCTAAACTGCGATGACGAATAAAGAAAGCCCCTATTGGACTAAAATCCGAAGCAGACTGTGCTTGGTCCGTCGATTGCAATTCCTCGGCCTTACTCACTTCATAGGCTGTATTTTTTGCTTGCCCCGTCATACCGCCACCTCATGCCCAGCTTGTTTCTGCACACGTAGGCGTTCAAACAATTGCTCGCGTAATTGAATAAATTTAGGATCAGATTTAATCGCACGAATGGATTCACCCTGCTTATAACGCTCTGCAAAATCCAGTTTTAAAGTTTCGACAATCTTACCTGGACGAGCCGTCATCAACACCAATTGATTACTCAGCAAAAGTGCTTCTTCAATGTCATGTGTGATCAGGAAGAATGATTTATTTTGTTCAATCCATAAATCCAGCACCAACTGCTGCATGGTTTCTCGGGTAAATGCATCAAGTGCAGCAAAAGGCTCATCCAATAAAATGAATGCTGCATGACTGATCAAGGCACGTGCGATCCCAACCCGTTGTTTCATACCACCTGACAATTCCCAAATATTGGCTTTAGCCACATGACTTAAGCCAACAATTTTAAGAATTGCATCGACTTGCTGTTGAATTTCTTGCTCTTTTAAGCCTTTGAGCTGCAAAGCAAAACCGATATTTTCAGAAACATTTAACCAAGGTAATAGCGCATGATCCTGAAACACCACCGCACGGCGTGCATCGGGTGCAGTCACGACTTCATGATCCAGTGTAATCTGACCCGAACTTGGTTTTTGAAAACCTGCCAAGATGTTGAGCAATGTTGTTTTACCACAACCAGACTCACCCAAAATCACAGTCAAAGTGCCTTCTTCAATCTTCAGATTGATATCTTGCAATACAGGCACTGTCTGTTTTGGAAAAGTTAAATGAAGATGCTCAGCAGCTAATACGCTCATTTAGATCTCCTATGGCTGTAAGAATTGGGTGGTGACATTAGCTTGATAATCAGGCTTTACATGATCCACCTTGCCTTGGCTTTTTAGGAATGTTGCTGTATCGAAAATATTTTTGGCGAACTCACCTGATAAAGTCGCGTGTTGTTGCTGACCATTCAAATAAATATTGCCTGACAACAATAAAGGAATATCTTTCACATCAGAGCCTGTCAGCTGAGCAATTTTCTGGATATTGTCCTCATTTTGTTCAAATGCTTTTGGATCTTGCTGATACGCTTCAACTTGTTTCAAACTGGTTTGTACAAAGGCTTTTAAGAACTCTGGATTTTTTTCAGCGAAATCTTTACGAACCACCCATAAATCATAAGTTGGTGCACCCCACTCGCCGACCTGTTTTGAGTCTGTTAATACATGACCGCTGGCTTTGACTTTGCTTAATGCAGGTTCCCAAACATAAGTCGCATCAATATCACCACGTTCCCATGCTGCTGTGATTTCTGGTGGACGTAAGTTAATAATCTTGACTTGGTTATCCGCAATATTCCAATGCTTGAGTGCTGATAATAAACTGTAATGCGTGGTTGAAACGAATGGTACAGCAATGGTTTTGCCAATCAAATCTTGCGGATTTTTTATGCCTGATTTGTTACTCACCACCAATGCTTCTGAACCGCCTAATTTAGCCGTCACCAGAAAGACCTCAATCGGTAAATCACGACTTGCAGCAGCAGCCAAAGGACTAGAACCGATATTGCCGATCACCACATCACCCGAGGCCAATGCATTGACCACATCTGAACCTGCATCAAATTTACGCCATTGAATTGCTTGATTACTGTCACGCTCATAATCACCATTGGCTTGTGCAACCTTGGTTGGATCCACACCAGTTTGATAGGCAATCACCACTGCCTTGTTGTTTTTAGACTGAACAGGTGCAGCATCTTTTTGATTTTGATAGACAATAAAAGCAACAATCGCCACAAGGACGATCGCTGTAACAATTAGCGGCTTAGAGTTCTTGATGCCCATAATTAGATGATCTTTCAACAATATAGGTTTATGGTATGCGGCATGCTTTATGATTAAAAATAAGAAAAAGTGAGTTGCTTATTCATTTACGATATAAGAATAAGACTTAGGCAATTTTTGCTGTTTTTATATTCAAGTGGTTTATTTTTTAGTATTGATACATTTAATTTCCCAACCAAGCCTTTAAAGTATTTATCCCTTTGTTTAAATGAAAAGTAAAATATTTAATCCTGATAATTTCATCTTTAAATTAAATAAGCATATTAACTTAAAAATACAGTTCCAAACTTTATTCCTAATAATTTAATAAAAAACCTATTATTTATCAAAAATAGATATATAAATAAATTTTGCTTATTTTCCTGAATATAAAAACAGTCCTAAGATAAAAACATCATCCCGCTGATGTATGAAAGGTTATAAAAATGAATGCTCAATTTGATTCTACTGATCTAGCAGAATCGACATCTACGATTCACGGTTTATCAAAAAATCCACAAGATATCTTAGCGCGTGCGCAACATTATGCTGAAGAAAATGAACTCGATTTCACTGGCAGCATCCCCCCATCAGAAGCGTGGTATTTAGTTGAACAAGGTCTTGCGGTATTGGTCGATGTACGTACCAATGAAGAACGCAAATTTGTCGGCTATGTCCCTGAAAGTATCCACGTCGCATGGGCAACTGGCACATCATTTAACCGAAATCCACGCTTTCTGAAAGAACTGGATAGCAAAGTTGGTAAAGACAAAACCATTCTGCTGCTCTGCCGTAGCGGTAAACGTTCAGCTTTAGCGGCAGCGGCAGCTTTTAGTGCAGGTTTTGCTCAAGTTTATAATGTGCAGGAAGGCTTTGAAGGTGATTTAAACGAACGACAACAACGTAATCAAAGCAATGGCTGGCGTACATATCAGTTACCTTGGTTACAAGATTAGTGCTGCTTTTTTAAGCAATTATTTTACGATTTATTTAAGATCTCGTTTTGCAAGGAATACGCGTGAGCCAATGGAAAATACAGCCTGTCGTCGAAGGCCTACAACAAGCACGACATGAATGGAGAGAGCGTCAACATCGGATCAAAGAATTTGGTGGGCGTGAACTTCCATCTAAGGATGTGCTGAAGTCAATTTTAGATGATCTGTGTGGGATCTTATTTCCAATGCGACTTGGGCCGAGCGATCTACGCCAAGAAACTGAGGATTACTATATTGCCTATACCCTTGACCGTGTCTTGAATGAACTGTTTGCACAGGTCAAGTTGGCTTTAAATTACGAAGCCAAAAGCCGAGTCAAACCGATCCCTGTTTCAAGCAATGAACGTCTGCTGTATGAACAGCAAGTCGCTTTGGCACAAACGATCGTACAGGACTTTGCCAATACCTTGCCTGACATTCGCCGCTTATTGGATGCAGATGTCTGTGCAGCATATGAAGGTGATCCCGCAGCACATAGCGTCGATGAAGTCTTACTCTGCTATCCCGGTATTTTAGCGATTATTCATCATCGCGTAGCACATCAGCTCTATCAGAGTGTACCGCTGCTCTCACGGATTATTTCTGAATTGGCCCATTCCGCAACGGGTATCGATATCCATCCAGGTGCGCAAATTGGCAAAGGCTTCTTTATCGATCACGGCACAGGTGTGGTGATTGGTGAAACCTCAGTGATTGGTGAATATGTCCGTATCTATCAGGCAGTGACGCTCGGTGCAAAACGGTTCGAATTGAATGAAGATGGCGCACTGAAAAAAGATTATGCCCGTCATCCAATCGTGGAAGACCATGTGGTGATTTATGCAGGTGCAACAATTTTAGGCTGTATCACCATTGGTAAAGGGTCAATTGTTGGCGGGAATGTATGGCTCACTCATAGTGTTGCAGCAGGCAGCCAAATTTTACAGTCACCAAGTGAATCACTACACAACAGTAAAGTTTAATTAAGTGAGACTGCTATAAATTTCATAGATTAAATCGCCTTATTCAGCTTTTATATTTATTTTTCATAAATATATTCTTATGAGTCATATAATCATAATTCAGTATTATTTATCTCATATTAATATTTTTAAAAATAATAAATCCCCTTTAGTCTAACTTAATAAATGATTAAGCAACACTGATATAAAACCAACCCTTTTACTAACAAAGCCAAAAAACAACAGGAAAATTGATTCATGGCAAAAACCACAGATAAAGTCCAACTTGCGCTTGGAGATCACGCAGCTAGACAGCTTGCCAATGCCACCAAGACCGTTCCACAACTTTCGACCATTACCCCACGTTGGCTCACACATTTATTGCAATGGATTCCTGTTGAAGCAGGTATTTATCGCGTCAACCGTGTCAGCAACACCGATGACATCCAAGTTGCGTGTACACAACGTGATGAAGCAACGCTACCCCAAACCTTTGTTGATTATGATGCTCAACCGCGTGAATATTTCTTAAATGGTGTTTCTACCGTTTTAGATATCCATACCCGTGTTGCCGATCTTTACAGCAGCCCGCACGATCAAATTAAAGAACAATTACGCTTAACCATTGAAACAATTAAAGAACGCCAAGAAAGCGAGCTGATCAATAACCCTGAATATGGTTTATTGGCCAGTGTTGCAGATGAACAACGTATCTCAACTTTAAATGGTCCCCCAGCGCCAGATGACTTTGATGATTTACTCCGTAAAGTCTGGAAAGAGCCTGGTTTCTTCCTTGCGCATCCAGATGCCATTGCCGCATTCGGTCGTGAATGTACCCGTCGTGGTGTACCACCACCAACAGTCAGTTTATTCGGTTCTCAGTTCATCACATGGCGTGGTGTCCCCCTGATTCCATCGAATAAGATTCCGGTAGAAGATGGTAAAACCAAAATCTTGTTACTGCGTGTGGGTGAAAAACGCCAAGGTGTAGTGGGCTTATTCCAACCGGGCTTGGCAGGTGAGCAATCTCCTGGCCTTTCTGTACGCTTCATGGGTATCAACCGCAATGCGATTGCGTCTTATCTGATCTCATTGTACTGCTCATTGGCGGTATTAACTGAGGATGCGTTGGCTGTGCTTGAAGATGTGGAGGTGGACAAATATCATGACTACCCAGTTAACTACAAGTAACCTATCTTCTACAGGTACTGGGCAAGGTAGTCCAACGGGTTCTGAAGTGGTCGGTGTTAGCCCACCGTCCAACTTCCCTGATGAAGCAACACTTTCAAGACTCGCCTCTGAATTTTTTGCTGCACTGCCAAGCTCAGGCAGTGGCCACCCTTCTGGCTTGAATTTGGACTTGCCCAATGTCGGTACACCACCACATCAACCCCAGCCTGCCGAACCTTTAGCAGCGTTAAGTGGACGTGCGCCCAATATTGCCTATGAAAAAAGTTTGAATCCTGAATATCCTGAGCATATTCCCAACTATCCCGATTATCCTGAACGTCGTGCGATTGCCTCTGCGCCCGTGGTCGGTGGGGCGAATTTACCTCGCCCACCCATTGAACCAAATTTTCCACAGCCGATTCACAGCGCACCGAATGTGCCTTTGGTTGAACCTTCTCGTCCATCTGCAAGTGAGGCTTCGCCATTTTATTTTTTAAATGATTTTGCAGCACCCAGTACATCAAGTTCTGAATTTGATGCTGCCAGTTTTGCGACTGCACAATCATTTCAATTACCACACGGCGATGCGCTAAAAAGCTTGTTACAGCAAGATCAGCCAAGTTCAGCCCAACCCAAAAGTCCTGCCTCTACTGGTTTCTACTTTTTAGATTTGCCACAAAGCAACGCGGGTTATGGCAATTATCAACCTTCACAACCGCAGTTTGTAGCTAATGCAGCTCAACCTTTGGATATTCAAGCGATCCGTCGTGATTTTCCAATTTTGCAAGAGCGCGTCAATGGTCGGCCTCTGGTCTGGTTTGATAATGCAGCGACCACACAGAAGCCGCAAAGCGTGATTGATCGTATTGCCTATTTTTATCAGCACGAAAATTCCAATATTCATCGTGCCGCACATGAACTGGCAGCACGTGCAACCGACGCCTATGAACATGCGCGTAATGTGGTGGCTCGTTTTATTGGAGCAAAATCATCCAAAGAGATCATTTTTGTTCGTGGCACCACTGAAGGCATTAACCTGATTGCCAAGACGTGGGGTGAACAGAATATTGGTGAAGGTGATGAGATCATCGTGTCTCATCTTGAGCATCACGCCAACATCGTACCATGGTTCCAACTGAGCAAAAAAGTCGGCGCCAAATTCCGTGTCATTCCTGTGGATGATACGGGTCAAATCATTTTGGAAGAACTGCCAAAACTGATTAATGAACGTACCAAACTGATCTCAATTACCCAAGTATCCAATGCCTTAGGTACGGTAACACCTGTCGCTGAGGTAATCAAAATCGCGCATGCTAAAGGTGTGCGAGTCTTGGTCGATGGTGCTCAATCGGTTTCACATATGCCAACCGATGTCCAAGCAATTGATGCCGACTTCTTTGTATTCTCAGGGCATAAAGTTTTTGGGCCTACAGGTATTGGCGCGGTCTATGCCAAGCCTGAAATCCTAGAGACTATGCCTGTGTGGGAAGGTGGCGGCAATATGATTCAGGATGTGACCTTTGAACAAGTGGTTTACCAACCAGCTCCAAATAAGTTCGAAGCAGGTACGGGTAATATTGCCGATGCCGTGGGTTTAGGTGCTGCACTGGAATATGTGGAACGCCTTGGCATTCATAATATTGCCCGCTATGAACATGACTTACTCGAATATGGTCAGCACGCCTTAAGCAGCGTCACAGGTTTAAGACCAATTGGCACAGCGAGAAATAAAGCCAGTGTCATGTCCTTTACCCTTGAAGGTTATTCGACTGAGCAAGTAGGTAAAGCACTCAATCAACATGGAATTGCAGTTCGTTCAGGGCATCATTGCGCTCAACCAATTCTGCGTCGTTTTGGTGTAGAACAGACTGTGCGTCCTTCTTTGGCGTTTTATAACACCACAGAAGAAATTGATTTGCTGGTGTCGGTATTGCATCAACTGACCAGAAACAAACGGAGTGCCTAAACCCTCTCCAATAAAAAAGACTGCCTCAGCGCAGTCTTTTTTATATTCAGGTAAAGGCAACACTCCAAATCAATCGTATTGCAACTACACCCAAAATAACCCCCATTACCCGTTCAAAATACACCCCGAACTCCAAAAAGCGTTTTCGTACAACAGGTTGAGCAAACATGATACTAACCAGAATAAACCACACAGCATTGACTAAACACATCCAAATGCCATAACCAATTTGAACCTTTATCGGTGTTGCAGGATTCACAATGGTGGTAAAAATCGCCAGAAAGAAAACGGTCGCTTTGGGGTTCAGTGCGTTGGTTAAAAAGCCCATATTAAAGGCTTGGATATAGCTCGGTTTGCCCATCGCCTCACCAGCCAAAATGTCCAGATTGGCATTCGGTTGGCTGCGTAAACATTGCCAGCCTAAGTAAATCAAATAAGCCGCCCCAGCTATACGTAATACCGACATTAACCAGACACTTTGCTGGATCAACACCCCAACACCCACTAAGGTATAAAACACATGCACTGAAATGCCGACACCAATGCCGATTGCAGTGATACAGCCAATTAAATAGCCATATCGAACACTCTGCCGTACTGTAATAATAAAATCAGGTCCCGGTAAAACAACTGCCATAAAATGGATCAATGCCAAGGCCAGAAATTCATGCCCATACAACTGCCACATTTGATTTATCTCCATCATGACTATAGGAAAAAGATTGTATTGCGATTTTTAAAGCGCGATAATCCAATCAAAATCCAAATAACTTTTGCTTCATGAGCACAAATCAAAGTCTAGTTCTGTTAAATGAAATGGCGACTTTTGTCAAAGTTGTCGAAACTGAAAGCTTTTCTGAAACGGCACGACAGCTCGGTTCAACCCCTTCTGCAGTGAGCCGCGCCATTGCCCGTTTAGAACGAGCTTTAGGTACACGCTTATTGCATCGCACCACACGTAAACTGCGCTTAAGTGAAAGCGGTCAACAGGTCTATGAACGCTGTGTCGACATGGTCAATGCCGCACAAGCGGTAATGGAAAGCTCAGGACAGTTTCATATTGAACCACAAGGCATTATCCGAATTAGTGTGCCCAAGGCAGTTGGGCATTTTATGCTGCATCCACATTTGCCTGAGTTTTTAGCCTTGTATCCTAAAATTGATATCCAACTGCTGTTGGAAGACCGTTACATTGACTTGATTGATGATGGTGTAGATCTGGCCATTCGTATAACCGAACAACCACCGGGCGGTTTAATGGGACGAAAACTGATTGAGATTGATCATTTAATTTGTGCTACACCTGAATATTTACAAAAACATGGCACACCACAACATCCACATGATTTAAAGCAGCATCAATGTATTTATTTGGGTGAACAAGCCAGTGATTCGAAGTGGAAGTTCCAGCAAGAACAGAAATCCATTACGGTGGCAGTCCGTGGTCGTTATGCAGCGAATCATACTGGCGTGCGCCTGAGTGCCGCTTTACAACACTTAGGCATTGCCAGTTTGCCCTACTTCGTGGCACGCCATGCCTTAGAACAGGGGTCTTTGGTACAGGTCTTACCCGATTGGCATTTTAAAACTCATTACAGTGGTGGTGCATGGCTGCTTTATCCCCCAACTCGTCATGTCCCACCTAAACTCAGTGTCTTTATTCAATATCTGGCGGAAAAATTAGCCGCTGAACCCGTTTTAGTTCAACAGAACGTGCCAATAAAAAATAATGAGTGACCCATCTAAATTCAATAATTTCATTATTCTGAATTATTAGCTCACTAAAATTTATAAACTCTATCCTCACTTTTCTTTATCATACAACGATAAAAATAAAACACTTTGGAATGCATCATGCAATCAGCGGATACAGCACCAGCAATCCCTTTCTGGCAAGCCTTTTTGTTCTGGCTTAAATTGGGGTTTATTAGCTTTGGTGGCCCAGCTGGACAAATTGCAGTAATGCATCAGGAACTGGTAGAAAATAAACGTTGGATATCTGAAAAAAGATTTTTACATGCGCTAAATTATTGCATGTTACTCCCTGGTCCTGAGGCACAACAGCTCGCCACCTATATTGGTTGGTTGATGCATCGAACTACGGGTGGGCTTGTAGCAGGCATTCTGTTTATTCTCCCCTCATTATTTATTCTGATTGCCCTGTCATGGATTTATGTGCAGTTTGGTGATGTACCGATTATTGCAGGGTTGTTTTATGGTATTAAACCTGCGGTCACGGCGATTGTCTTTCATGCGACGTATCGAATTGGCAGTCGCTCACTCAAGAATCCGTTTTTGTGGGGGATTGCCGCTGCCGCATTTATTGCCATCTTCGTGTTTAATGTCCCTTTTCCCTTGATCGTATTCGCTGCTGCCATCTCAGGCTATGTGCTGAGTAAGAAAAAGCCCGATTTATTTACGGCTCAGGCTTCCCATCCAAATAGCCAGAAAAATTATGGGATAGCCCTGATTAATGATGATACACCGACGCCTGCCCATGCAGTTTTCCGCTGGGCCAATCTCGCCAAAATTCTGATTATTGCTGCATTGCTCTGGTTTATTCCCATGCTGGTTTTGACCTTAGGCTTAGGTTGGCAGCATGCTTATACCCAAATGGCGTGGTTTTTTACCAAAGCGGCATTGCTAACCTTTGGCGGTGCTTATGCAGTTTTACCTTATGTGTATCAAGGTGCAGTCAATCATTATGCATGGTTGAGTCCAACCCAAATGATTGATGGTCTCGCATTGGGGGAAAGTACCCCAGGGCCGCTGATCATGGTGGTGGCATTCGTTGGTTTCTTGGGGGCGTACAACCATGCTGTGCTGGGTTCTGAACAGCTCTTTTTAGCAGGTGCACTGGGTGCAGTGATTGTCACTTGGTTTACCTTCTTATTCTCCTTTGTATTTATTCTGGCTGGTGCGCCAATTATTGAATCTACACACAATGAACTGAAATTTACTGCACCACTCACTGCGATTACTGCCGCTGTGGTCGGGGTGATTTTAAATCTGGCCTTATTCTTTAGCTATCATGTGCTCTGGCCAAATGGCTTTGATCATGCCTTTAATTATGAAGCAGCCTTTATTACTGTTGCAGCACTGATTGCTTTATTCAAATTTCAACTCAATGTGTTGTATGTGATTTTTGCATCGGCCTTTTGCGGTTTGATCTTATATATTGGTGCGTAATTGAATGCATCGAGTAGCTCAAAATGCCACTCGATGAAGTTCTACCTTAAATATGATGAATTTCGACTGAGGCATGCACAATTTCCTGATGAATCGCCAATTCCGCTTTAACCTGATCAGGATTTAGATCCATCATGGTCGTTTCCAATCCTAAAATACAAGAGAACTTGCCTTTCCCGACCTTCCATACGTGTAGATCAGTAATTTCCACCTGTGAAAACTGGGCAATCACCTCACGTATTTCTTCGACCACAGGGTGTCCCATTTCGGCATCCAATAAAGTTTTTCCAGTTTCCTGCATCAGTCCCCAAGACCATTTTGCAACCAGTAATGCACCGATAATTCCAAGCAAGGCATCCAAAAAATTCAAGCCAAAATACTTGGCCGCAAATAAGGCGATAATCGCCAGAACGGACGTTACCGTATCTGCAACCACATGTAAGAATGCGGCTTTTTGGTTTAAATCATGATGATGATCATGGCCGTGATGATCTACTTCATCATGAGGGTGACTATGCGAATGATGGTGATGATGCTCATGTCCCTCATCATGTAACAGCCATGCACAAATCAGATTGACGATCAGACCCACAATCGCAATCGGAATCGCTTCATTAAAATGAATGGTGACAGGATTAAATAAACGCTCAAGTGACTGAATCCCCATCAACAGTGCTACTACCATCAGCAAAATCGCACTGCTATACCCTGCCAAGATTTCAATTTTCCATGTACCGAAACTGAAGCGTTGATCCTGCGCATAATGTCGTGCCATACGATAGGCAAAATAAGCCAGTCCCAAGGCCAGCATATGCGAACTCATGTGCCAGCCATCGGCAAGTAAAGCCATTGAATTAAAAACCCAGCCGCCTAGAATTTCTAACACCATCATCACAGCGGTCAAAATGGTGGCTATTAAAATTCTTTTTTGAGCCAAGGGATTTCCTTTATCAAACTGGTGAGAATGACGTCGTTCTAGGTTACTATGCTGCATTTATTTTAGTCTTCCAATATACTCCCCCTAGTATATATTTTTTTAGGAAAAAAAGTATGTCTCACCTCCATCAAGATAAGAAAATTTTAAATCGCCTTAAGCGGATTCAAGGACAGTTCGCAGCAGTCGAGAAATCACTCACAAATCCTGAAAGTTCTTGCATAGACGTTCTACAACAGGTTGCAGCAGTCAAAGGTGCGGTGAATGGTTTAATGAACCAATTGATTGAACAACATTTAAAAGAACATGTATTAAAAGGTGCTGATCATGTGGATGAGGAAGAAGTCGAAAAGTTTTTCACCTTATTACAACGCTATCTATAAATACCAAATGGTGTCGCTCAGTTGGTCTAGCTCGGAATGATCATGACTGACATACAACATTGGAATCTTGATTTCCTGTTTAACGCGTTGAAAAAAAGGAATGATCTCCGCTTTATGTGCTGTATCCAGTGCAGACAGTGGCTCATCTAAAAGCAGCAATCGTGGCGAGTACAGTAAGGCTCGTCCCAAAGCCACTCGCTGTTTTTCTCCTCCAGACAGCTTAATTGGCATACGTTCCAGCAAATGCTCCAATTTGAGTAACTCAACAATATAGTCCACTTCGAACTGACGTTGTTGTGGTGCAATATGCTTAAAACCAAACAGTAAATTCTGTTTGACGTTTTTATGTGGGAACAATTGCGCATCCTGAAAGACCAAACCGACACGGCGCTGTTGCGTACTCAGGTTAATTTTTTGGTTCTGATCAAACCATGTCTGATCTTCGATTTTAATCCAACCCGATTGAGGTCGGATTAACCCTGCAATGCTGTGTAATATGGTGGTTTTCCCCGAACCCGAAGCCCCAAATAAACCAATCACCGACTGATCAGACTGAAAGCGTTGATTCAGACAGAATTGCCCTTGTTGCAACTGAATATGACAATCAATCATGTTGTATACCCACGCTTATTTTTCTGATACCGATTGAACCACTGCGCAAACCATAAGGCAAAGAACGCTACCGATAGAGACAGGATAATCAACCGCCATACCGCAGCTTCCGTATCGGGTTGTTGCATCAAACTATACATTGCTAACGGTAAAGTGCGGGTTTCGCCAGCAATATTGCCAACAAAGGTAATGGTTGCACCAAATTCACCTAAACTTCGGCAAAAACATAATATAGCACCAACTAAAATACCACTGCTCGCGAGCGGTAATGTCACCTGCATAAACGCCCCAAAGGAAGATGCACCTAAGGTTTTTGCAGCAAGCTCCAAGCGTTGATCGACCAGTTCAATCGCCAGTCGGATTGATTGCACCAATAAAGGAAAGCCCATTACTGCAGATGCCAAGACCGCGCCCTTCCAGTTAAATGCAAACTCTAAACCGAGTGGCGCAAGATACTGCCCCAACAAGCCTCGATTACCAAACAATTGCAGCAATAAGTAGCCAGGCACTACAGGTGGTAAAACCAAAGGTAAAAACACCAAAGTTTCGAATAGGGATTTTCCCCAAAACTCTTTTCTAGCCAAAACCCAAGCCACCAAGGTCGCAGGGATGAGGCTAAACACCAGACACGCTGCTGCCACTTTGCATGACAGCTTAAGAACTTCAATTTCTTCTGGGCTTAGGATCATCATTCAATTACTGCAACACACTAAAACCATATTTTTTAAATACGTTTTTTGCCTGTCCGCTTTGTAGAAATTTATAGAATTTGACCGATTCCGCATTCTTCTTGGTTAAACCCACGGGATAAATAATTGGTGGATGCGTATTTTCTGGGAAAACACCTGCCACCACGACGTCTTTACTGATTGCCGCATCGGTCGCATACACAATCCCCACCTGACATTCACCACGCGCTACAAAGTTTAAGGCAGCACGTACATCTTCCGTTTCAACCAGTCGTGATTCAACTTTGTTCCACCAACCGAGTGAGGTCAATGCCTGCTTAGCATATTTGCCGACAGGCACACTTTTAGTATCTCCTGTACAAAGCTTGCCTTGTATCACTTGAGTTGGATCAAAACTTTTATCCATTTTTAATTTAATCGGGCGATCTTTAGGTGTAATCACAACCAATCTATTACCCAATAAATTGATGCGATCAGTTGATGCAACCAGCTGTTTATTCTGTAAATAATCCATCCATTGTACATCAGCTGACATAAACACATCAGCAGGTGCACCCGCTTCAATTTGCTTGGCTAAGGTTGAAGAACCCGCATAAGAAGTTTTGACCTCAGTTTTATTCTTTTGCTCATAGATCACATCGAGTTCATTGACTGCATTGGTTAAACTTGCCGCTGCGTAAACCGTAATCGCATCCGCGGCTACGGCATGGGTCTGCATCAATAAACTCGCCCCAAAAGCGACAACACATAGATATGTTTTTTTCATCATTGTTGGCATTGTTTTTTCCTCAAAATTCGATATGTTTTTAAAAATATATCGCTTAATAAAGATACACTAAAAATAACAATTCGCCAGTCTTGTTATCCTTAATCCATCATCTGCGTATATAGAAACTTAATGATCTAACGATATGTACCAAGACCATTACCTTTTGGTGCAAAAAAACAATTTCACACCAATTTAGTGCATCACCATATAAATCCCAATATGAGCGATAGATCACATCATCCAGATCAAACATTCACTCAATCATTATTTACCAAAAAATATAGCGATTAGCCGTATTTTGCTGCCCAAAATAAAAAGGCGTCTATCCAAACACCAACTGAATGATGCTGAATAGACGCCTTTGTCTATTTCTAAAGCTAGCTTAGATCGCTGCCCTTTCCTCATTTTAGCAAAAGATGTGCCAAATGCTTTTTTAAGCTTTGACTACATTTGAAGGCTTAAATCATGCCTTAACCTCTAACTGCTAGATTCTGCTTAGGCAACAACTTACAACCACAAGAGAGTGAGTCATTCACTCTTGCCGCAGCTTTACCCATGACTTGCATATTCGGATCGCCAGCGACGATCGTCGCCACAGTTTTATGTTTTGGACAAGTTGCCTTATCTCCTACACAAGCAATCGGAATTCCTTCAATTAGAAAGCTACTATTTCCAGTAATCACCTGACCACCGCCTGTGGTAGGACAACCAACAACAATATAGGGTGTTGCCATAATCTAATCCCTCCGCTAAAAGTGCCAAAATAATTAAAGCACTTCAAACTCAATTCGACGATTTTTCTTACGTCCATCTGCCGTTGTATTATCTGCAACAGGTTGACTGGAACCTTTACCTTCGGTACTTAAGCGATCAGCCGCAATACTTTTACTGACTAGGTAATTTTGTACCGCTGCAGCACGTTGCTGACTTAACACCGTATTCTTATTGGCATCCCCAGAGCTATCGGTATGCCCAATAATTTTGACTTTCTTGCCGCCAACCTTATTTAAAGCTACTGCCATTTCATCCAGAATCTGCTGTCCTGCCACAGTCAGAATGGCACTACCTGATTCAAACTCAATGATTCGGTTCTTCAAAGCATCGTCAATAATTTTCTGCTCAGCCTGATTTACTGAAAGCTGTGCGTTAAAGCGATAAGGCTGTTGCACTAAAGATTGAAAACTAGTTGTAGTCGGTTGAATTTGGCTTGGATCAGTCATTTTCCCAGTTAAATCGACCTGAGTTCCTCTCACCTTTAACTGACCTTGTGAAATCTTTTTCAGATCTGGAGTAATGACACGAGTCACAGAATCACTCCAGCCATTCGGAGCTGAAACTGGGCGAACCTGAATTTTATCGACCACTTGGTCTGCACCATAGACAGACTGCATCTTGGCCAAGATTGCCTGCTTACTCGCATCATTTGGAACAACACCTTCCACCACGATCGGTGCAGCGCTGGCAAGATGACTTTGACCTAAAATGCATAAGCCAAACAATAAACTCGCCCATATAGATTTCGGATTATTTCTCATATTCATTCATCTAAAAAAGTTTGTCTAAACAGCTTTAAACCTTGATTTAGGCTCAATTGACGCTGACAAAGTGATTGTTCGAGTGTGGCAAGACCCGCATTCTGTTCAAGATAAGCATCAATCCATTGTGCCTGGATCAATGATACCCAATGCTCGCTCTGCATGTTTTGGGTGAAAATATCGCTGAGTGCCATAATATCGGCACCTTGGAAACCAATAAATAAAATTGGTTCTTCACGATGTAAAATACCAATTAGAATTTCAGTATTGTTAATACCTAAAAAACGACCGATCATACCGACCCAGAAAGCCGCGATTTCATAACAATACATGTGATTATTGATAGGTAGAATCAGCACTTTATTTAAACGGCTGGTACCATTTTTTAAGATTGGTTGAAGTAACAGGCCTAGACCAATCATACTTTGCGCAAGTTCATAAACATTGATTTTCATCAATTGTGCAAATGAGTGCATGGTATGGCCTTCATAGAAGCCATTACATTCTGTTGCAGTGAATAGTTGCACAACATTCGGTAGATTATTCAACTTCTCCAACATGATATTGGTATCACGAATACTACGAAGTACCCGATTGCGTTGGAATAAATCAACCAAAACCGACTTGTAGTAATACGGCGCCAATAACAGATTTTGAAAAGGTTGTTCAACTTCAAGTAATTGACTGAGTACCATCGGAAACGCTCGGCCAGAGCTGTCTTGACTGGCAATCAAATTTGCTGCCAAAAACATCGGCTCAGCAGGGTTGGCAATAAAGAAATCCAATGCAGGTAAGGATTCATAACGCTGCTTAAAATCTGGCGCACGCATGGCATGCTCAAGTGCTTCTGTAATCCACTGATCAAGTACCTGAATTAATGCATACTGCCCTTTCGATTTTAGAAAGTCACCACGTGCGGGTGTCTTTCCATAATACAAAGGTGTCGTTTTTACTTGCTGCATCCAAGCCCCTCCTGCTGTTCCGTGATTATCCCTAACATTACGGTGTTGCTCCTTGAGCTGGTGCTGTTGGCTGTGGCTGAGGTGCTGTAGCTGCCGTACCCGCAGGCATTGCTTGAGCAGATACTACACGTACCGCCTTCTCAGTCACCACTTTATCCACCAACTGTAAACCTGAATAACCACGGCTTGAACCAATACTGCCAGAGCTATTGCCACTGATTAATCTGAAATTCACTTTCAATGCTAAAGATGGTTCAGTTTTGCTGGTCCATGTCATTTCAAAGCTACCATTTTGTTCTTTGCGTTGTGCTGCATCGATTAAACGGTTGATACCATACTCACCTGGTTCTTCAAAAATCGTATGAGTTTTACCTTCCAAGTCCACTGCGGTAATACGCGCACCCGGAATAGCACCTTGGTTCGGCCATACAAAGTTCACCCATTGCTGAATCCCATTTTCAAACACCATACGTTGACCATCAATATCAATGGTGTATGACAAGTACTGTGGATTCGGTAATGGGTAGAACTGGAAGTTCGATTGATTGGATACAGGTGCAGCCGCAGGTTGATCTAGGCTGCCTGTCGCCATACCATTGATTGGTGCTACATATTGCTGGAACGCCATCACAAATTGTGGATTTAAACTAATACCTAAGTCTTTCCACGTCTTCGAAGTCAAGACATAACCACGACGGATCACAAATGGATCTAAAGCTTCTTTTACAAAGCGTGCAATGCTACCAGTCTCGCCGAAGATTTGACCAATTTCACTACTGGTTGCCTGTAAAGTCACACTCGAATTAAATGGATATTTTTGACTTAAATTGGTTTTAAATGGTTGATAAGCTTGGATTCCCCACAACTTATTCAACTCATCTTGGGTTGGTACAATCAAGCTTGCAAAAGATTGAGTTAATGGTGTCATCAACAGTTTTTGTAATACCTGTTGATCTGTATCCTTGAGACCCACCATCATTTTTTCATCAACATATTTCTGTGTAAGGTTAAACACAGAGGTTTGATCATTAATGGTTTGTTTCACCAAGGCCATCGCACTTGGACCAATCTCACCCGCTGTTTTCAGATCATTGAACTTACTACGCACTTGCGCAAGATTGTTCATGTACTCATCGAATAATGACTTATCTTGTAAATCATCACGCTTACGCACCAACTGATAGAACATTTGATATTCTTGTGAAATTGCACCTTGTGCCTTATTCACCGCCTGAGCTGCTGCTTTGTCATCTGAATTATTCAAGACTTTACGTTTGAACCATGCCACAAAACCTTTCTCAGGTACTGCAAGTTCAGCCTGTACAATTGGATTATCCCAGTTGGTTTCGATCGCAATGCGTTGTAATAAAGTACGAATTGGTGAGTTTTGCGGCTCGCCCAAAACATCGATACTTTTCACTTGCTGAGCAAACTGATCCGCTTTGGCATAATAAATACCATTCAGGAACTTTTTCCATTCTGCTACATATTCTTGCTTATACAGCGCCACCAACTGCTTACGGATCTGTTCAGGGCTACCCGAGAAAGTAAGGTCATCAGATTGACGGCTATTCAGCACCCAATCTTTACTGTCCGTTGGTTTATTTGCTGCTTCTTCAATCGCTTTCTCTACATACTCATCCCAAGCCTTTTGTGTAAACACGCCTGGTAAAGCATAACTACCAAGAACAATACTGCGGTTTTGTTCACCCACAATTTGTCCTACCGTTACCGCAGGGAAGCGTACTGCTGCACGCATCTTAATTTCGTTATACACACGATCACGCGCAGGCATACCACGAATTACAGACAGTAAAACTTGGCGGGTTTGATCAACCACTTGTGCATCAGTTTCTAATACAGGGAAACCTTCTTGATTCGCCAAAGTCATGGCATAAGAAAGAATCTTCTCTGCATCCTGAATCATTTCACCACGCGGCATTTGTCCACGATTGGCATCTAACCAAGAACGCCAGAAACGTGAAACTTGATCACTTAAATGACTGGTATCCATATATTCATGATTACTCATCATCAAGTACGCTTTCAGTGCGTTATAAGCATCTTGTGGATTCGCATCTGACGGTTCTAAATATTGCTGAGTCTTGGCAACTTGCTTGATCTCTACATTGACATGATTAGCTTTTAAAGTTGCTTCATTATTTTTGACCCGTTGTAGATATTGCGCAATATTTTGTTGTGTTGGGGTCAAGACAATCTGCTTAATGCCTTTGAGGTATTCTGCTTTTAAGCTTTCACGTAATTGATTGCCTTGGTAGAGACCAAAACTGAATTTTAATGGACGATTTTCATCAAACTCATCCAGCTGTTGTAAACGTTCTTGCAGAATTAATAAGGCTTCAAGTTGAGTTGATAATTGTTGACCTGAAGATTTTTCCAAGTGCACCACTTTATCTAAGTCAGCCTGAACATCCGCAATCAATTGTTGGTTGTTACGATATGACCAAACCCATACACCGAGTACCAAAGAAACGCCAACCAAAGCGGCAATAAAAGCGATATAACGCTGACGTTTTTTCGCAGGATTAATATGCTGCTTGACCAGATCTTTATCTCGCAAAATCACATTGGAGAATAGACCTTGTAAGAAATAACCATGATTGGGTGCAATGGATTGTGCAGTGCCATCTTGTCCATTACCTTGAATTTGCTGGAGTTGAAATTCTTGGGCAATGTTTTCTGTCATTGGACTTTCAATCACACCCTCTTGCAAAGCACTGGTAAAATAGAAACCACGGAAAATAGGTTGGAACTGGTATGGATTATCTTCAAATAAAGTACCGACAAAACTTTTTAATGCTGGTTTGAGTGTTTTAAATTCCAGTGGGAAAGTCATGACACTCGGAGAAATATTTTGCGAATGGCGGCGACTTAAATGCGTGGTACTGACACTCTTTAAACCGTCATAAAGAATGCTGTAATGTTTTTCGAATAATTCCACTGCATTCTGAGATGAGTTCTGCTCATAAGGTAAGGTTGCACCCCACGCCTGATTATATTCTTGCGACTCATAGCAATCAAAAAACTCAGTAAAACCTGCAATCAAGTCCATTTTAGAAAAGACCAAATAAACAGGAACCACAACCTCAAGCTTTTCAGTTAAGTCTTGAATTCGAGCACGTAGATTTTTGGCTAATTTTATTGAGTTCTCAGGACTCTGGCTAATCAATTCGGCAATACTGACAATCAGCACCAAGCCATTCACTGGTGCTTTAGAACGGTTTTTCTTTAGGATATTTAAAAAACCCAACCATTCCGAATGATCTTCAGAATAAACTGAATAGCGACCTGCGGTATCTAGTAAAATCCCTTCTGTAGAAAAGAACCAATCACAGTTACGTGTACCACTTAAACCCGCTGAAACCATCTTTTGATGGGTTTCTTCAAACGGGAACTTCAAACCAGAATTATAAATTGCAGAACTCTTTCCAGCTGCCGGATTACCAATCACCATATACCAAGGTAATTCGTATAAGGCCGCATTGCCTTTTTTATCTCCCAATTTAGATTTACGAATCAGTTGAATCGATTCTTTCATCTGTTGCTGGATTAACTGTAATTCAGCTTTATCTTTGTGTTGACCATACTCAGCTTGGCTGTCTTGCTCAATGGCATTGGCAAGTTCTTCACCTTGTTCTGCATGGCGCTTTCTTTGAATCAGCCAATAAATGCCATAAACGATTAAACCCAAAGCATATGTTGCTGCCAGAGCCCAAAAGATATGACGTGGAATGGACGAATATGAAGAAATCAGTGCTACGAATAAAGACAAAGCAATAATTGCTTTAGGATTCGTAATGTACTGCCAAAGATAACCTAAAATGATATACATTGAGTTCTCGAATTCTTAATAAAGTTAATCAATTAGCAAGTGCTACGCTGTCCTGATCTGGTTCGATCTCAGGAAAAGCTTGAATAAATGCTTGTAAATTTTGTCCATAAATAAAGGCAACTTGCTGCTCTGAGAGATGCGCCCCTAGCATCAATCCACAAAGTTTTGCGACATTTTGGGTGTGCCCAAAGGCAGGTTTGCAATACAAATAATGGTGTGGCTCTACTGGACTTTTGGTGAAAAACTGTTCCAGTTTTTTTACAACTTTAATGTCGGAACCATCCTCAACTACCAAGACAAAAGGCTCTTCCGCTTGATATTGTGGTAAGTCCGCAATCTTTAATTCTTGGAATATCTGAATTAAATTATTTTGATTTAATACCAGATTAAAGGTCTTTTCAGGCTGCAATTGCTCCAGTTGAACATCAGGATGCGCTAAGCAGCTACTGTTAATAAATTCAGCAGGAATATAAGCACTGGCTCCCCAAGACTTTTCATCGATAATGTCTTGGTCAATTTCCGAGTCACCAGCAAGTAGCAATGAAATTTCATGCGGTTGATTTTGAATTCGTTCAAATAACTCAACCAAATGCTGCTCTGTCGATGCAGCACTGAGATAATGATATTCAATATGGAACTTTTGCGGGATGATACCTAAATCATAAAAAATGCTTTGGAGCGCTTCATTACTACTCGTATCGTTCCATGTGTGCACCACATCTTCAGATAGCAGAATATGTAGATTTAATTTATCTAAACGATAAACTTGCTCAACCTGAATCGTCCCACCGTCTTCATCTCCCGTTGTTGATAACGTTGGATCAATCCATGCAGGGTGCATCCGATATTCGTACAAATTTTGACTTTCATAAAATAGACTCGAGCGCTTTAAATGCTCTGAAATCGAAACTAAAAGTTCAGTATGCTGCTCAAGTTGATGCTGAATTAATGCCATAATGCGCTGTTGTCGAATCGACGAGAACTGTAACTCTCCATCATCGTCATTGAGCTGCTGATCTAATTCTGCAATTCGATAAGATAAAATTGGTATCCCGTGAAAATTAACTAGATTTTGATCTAACTTCGGACTACTGAACTGCTTAATGCCCTCTATAATTGAGTCATTTTCACCTAAAGCACTATAGGCACTCGCTGCATATAAATTTAACTTTAACCATTTACTCTCCTGAGCAATTGGTTGAGCTTCAATCGATCCATCTTCCTGATTTTGTTCAGCCAGTAATGCTTGTTGTTTTTTCTCTTTATGATGTTGATACGCTTTATAGATCAGCCAAGGTGACAGTAACACCAAGGTAATTACGACGGGCAAGATCAGGAAATAATTAATTAAATCGGCAGATTCTGGCTGATATTGAATATCACGCCAATAATAGATAACAATCAATCCAACCAAAATAAAACAGCTGATTAAGGTCGCTAAAATTTTCTTTATCATTATGCTGCTCCTAAAAGTGCATAACGAGTTTCACTGTTATGTTGCTGAAGTTGTGCCGATGGCATTAAAAATGCACCCTGCCCCAAACCGACTTCATGTCCTGAGTCCAAGCGAATTGGAGCTACTTCACTCTTATCTAAAATTAAACGTACATCAATAAATAGCGTTGGACTGCACCAGGTTTGGATTAAATGCTTTAACTTTTTATTTAAAGGCTGATCAGGTAAAAAAGCTAAATACTGCTCACGACACAACGGTCCGATTTGAATTTCGATTTTTCCATCAATTTGCTGAACCGTATCCCCACAAAAGGTATTCACCCCAAGTAAACTCGGGTTATTTCCACCCAAACTGGTTTTTTGTTCATCACCCAGTTTAAATTTTTCTTTGATGAATTCCTGAATATGCACCTGTTCATTGAACACACAAGACAAAACAGTCTTTAACGCATGTGCGGTGTTGTTTTGTCCCTGCATCAAACCAGAAAATTCTGCAAAATATTCGTCTAGATCATGCTGTTGATGCTGTGCACGAACATAGCCATTTAAGGCATGCAAAATATCTAGGTAATGATTGTCTTGCTCAATTTCATAACGCACAGCGAGGTTATAAGTCAAACTGGCGTCGACATATTTAGCCGTGAGCTTATGATTAAATAGGCCTAAAAATTCTTTAATCTCAAGTCTTTGCTGACGTGTACTTTGTTTTAATTTATTGGTATAGGTATAAGGAAGCGCACCTTGTGTACCTGTTAAACCCACAACCAAATTGGTCAAATGAATCCGCTGATCTTGATAGTTCAGTTCTTCAATCTCGGTCGCGGGGAAACTTAAACTAAAGGACGTGCCAAATTTAAAATCGTCAGACCAATCCTGTTGCTGCGTTACTTCTGCTTGATGGCGCAACAAACGTGTCGATTGAATAAACTCAAACGAGCCTGATTTTTTAAAAACTTGATCGACTACAGAAGAGTCTTGCCACCAACGTTCTGCACGCATTGGTATATCTCCTGTTGGTTAAGACTGTCTTTTACAACCACATCAACAAAACTATTAATTTGAACTTTCAGATTAAAAATGTGACTTAATAACTGACTAAAAATATATAAGCTGTGCCCTCTAAATACACTCTTATTGACCGTTAATTCCGCTTTAACACCACGAATAAACATAGGAAAAGGCTTCGCATTCATCAGCTTATTGGTGGTTGAGAAATTCAGCAGCTTCAAAGCGTCAATCAATAAAATATTTTCTTTGGAATGTGGCAAGTTATATAAAGCCAACAGTTCTTTTACATGACTCAGTGCATCCCCTTTCATCAGTGCCAAGGTATTGAGTGAAAGATGAGAAATAATGCGCCATTGCTCATTGCTGTTTTTATCAAAATGATAAGGCGATGTCGGGCGCTTTAAGATCAAAGCACGTCTTGCCAAACTACTATCATTCAAATTGAGAATGTTGTTGCTCTGACTTAACGCTTCATGTGGTAAATCACCGTTTGAGCAAAGTAATTTGGTACTAATAAAATCGGACTTAATTTCATAGGGCTTCAAATGCTTAGAAACAATTGAATAGCCCATCTGCATGTTTTTGGTTTGTGTCGGTGAATAATTTAAAGAATAGAAAAATTGGACCTTATCATTGTGATAGTGGCTCATTGCGAAAAAAGGTAAAACAGGAAGATGAGTTTGTTCCTGATTGGTTTTCTCCCGCACCATATTCATTTCAATAATTGAATAAACTTGATACAGCTCAGGATGATGCGCATCAGTAATTAATGGATATTGCAGTTGCGTATGTGAGATCTTTTGTGGCTCTGCCTGCTTTTCAAACAGATTAATTGCAGGTGTGGTAAATAATTTAAAGTTGGCAATATTCAGTTCTGAGTAATTACGCACAATTGCTTGGTCATTCAAATTAAGTTTGAGATGTATCAAGACTTCAAAATTATTCTGTTGTTGTAACAAGCCTTTTAGAACACTTAGGTCAAAGTTCAAGTAGTTGAACTTCTCTGGAAAACAAAAGTATTCCATCAACAAACGGTAAGCATGATGGGTATGTTGATCAATCGGCAATAAGCTTTCCTGCTCACTAAACCCCATCACAGCAAATGGATTGGCAATTTCAACTACACGTTGCCCGACGCGAATCGAAAATCCCGTTTCTTTACGGAAAATACTGTCCAAAACTTGCAATGGAAAATTTGAAATTGCATCTAAATAGATCGGTAATTTTTCGTCCAGAATCCATTGTTGAGCATCATTAAAAATTTCAAATTTCAGGCTCAAGGTCGCATTCTGATTCAAATGCATATGCGTACTTGGTGAAGTTTGAAACTCTAAATTGCTTAATGTAATCGGCAATAATCGAACTTCATTACTGGTATTAAACTCACATTGCACGCCTTTAAAACTACGAGATTTCAATGCGGTATTCTGAGGAATAATATGTGCAGCGCTAAGTTGTTTGAGTTTATTAATATCTTCAAAACTGACCACAGTACACGCTGGGAAATGACGTAAGTATTGAGGAAACATCACCTCAAAGAGAGAATGAGTAAACAGATCATAACTATCTGCTAATTTTTTATCGATACGTGCAGCAATCAGTGAAAAGGCTTGAATTAACCGTTCAATATGCGGGTCATCAATTTGTTCTTGATTTAAAGATAAGCGTTGCGCAATCTTCGGGTATTTCTGCGCAAACTCTCGAGATTGTTGACCGAATTCTTGTAGTTGTTTTTCATAATACGGTAAAAGTTGCTCTATCACAGTTCGCTCACACTAAGTTCTGGCAGAAATAACATATTGTTGTGTTGTTGGTTTGAGTAAAGCGTCAAAAAAAACAGGTTCATAGAGTGGATGAATATTTAAGTAGGCCTGAATACTTAAACAAAGTGATCCCATATTATGACCATCCAAGAGCATCTCAACTTTGATCTGTCTTAATCTTGGTTCATGTGCTGCAATAGACTGTTCAATCGATTGGCAAATCTTGTCTCGATCGAGCGGATTGGCTGTAGATAAGCCGACAAAATCAATAATCCCAAACTGCAAAATCGATTTTTTTGCCAATGGAAATTCATCCATATCTCGGTCAAACTGTGCAATTCGACTATTCAGCAAGTCTTCCAAATCACGAGCAACTGACTCTCGCAATTGTTGAATAGACATCCCTCTTAAATAATCTTCTTGCTCAGGTACTAAACGATCAAATAATGTTGATCTGAATCCATATGGATATAGATGATCTAAATTCATTTTTATAAGAACAAAATCTTGGAAAAATAGAGGCTAATAGGCAACTATTAACCTCTATTAGAAAATCACAATTTCTATTACGCAGCGTATGAAGCTGTGTTGTTAGAAAGTGACCATTTCTTAGTAACAGCACCTTTCGCAGTACCGTTAATGTCTTGTTGGTTATAAGTCCACTCAACAGCAGCGTATTTCAAACCAAATGTTTCTGTCGGAACACCTTCTTCATTTACAGTTGGTGTTACGCTAGAAACAAGAACGTGTTTCAATTTGATTTGTAAGTACTTGATACGCTTGTCACCATTTGCACGGTAATAATCGATTTGTACTTCGTCAAATGTATAACCCGCAGAACAAGCTTCCCAAAGTTTAGGACTAGTTGCATCCAAATCTTTAACGAAGATCATGTCTGAGTGTTCAACACGTTCAGCGGTATGACCACCAACGCTACTTGAAGTCGCAGATTTAGGTTGACGAATGTTATGTGACCAAGAATTAACTTCAAGCCAACCTTTGTGTTCAGAATCGCGAGATTCTCCGTCTACCTTGTACTTACCACGAAACTCAACATATATATCTTTCATTTAAAAATTACCTCTATTTTATTTAAAGTTATTATCTAGCTGATCTCATTATTAATTTGAGGACTGAGGTAGTTCAGTCACGAGTCGTAAAGAAACAGACAACTCATCCAGCTGGAAATGTGGTCTTAAGAAAACCACAGACTTGTAGTGACCCGGTTGAGCTGGATCTTCTACAACTTTTACAGATGCCTCGCGAAGCGGATATTGTGCTTTTGCTTCTTGAGATGCACCATCATCTAGCAAGACGTATTGAGAGAGCCATTCATTTAAAAAGGCTTCAACATTACCTGCAGATGCAAAACTTCCCACTTTGTCACGCATCATTGCTTTTAAGTAATGTGCAATGCGCGATACCGCCATGATGTATTGGATTTGGCTTGAAAGTGCAGAGTTTGCATTCGCCGTATCACTGTCATATTTCTTTGGTTTTTGTGCAGATTGCGCACCAAAGAAAGCTGCATAATCAGTATTTTTACAATGAACTAATGGGATAAAACCAAGATCGCTGAGTTCTTTTTCACGACGGTCAGTAATTGCAATTTCAGTTGGGCACTTAAATACAACTTCACCATCTGAAGTTTTAAAGGTGTGAACCGGTAAGCCTTCAACTAAACCACCGCCCTCAACCCCACGAATCGCAGCACACCAACCATGCATATCAAATGCGTTGGTTAAACGTGTTCCAAAGGCATACGCGGCATTCATCCACAAATAATCATCGTGGTTTTCACCAGAAACATCTTCAACGAAATTAAAGCCTTCAGTCGCAGTACCCTCTTTTGGATGGTATGGCAAACGACCTAAAACATGCGGCATAGTCAAGGCAACATAACGAGAGTCTTCGCTGTCACGGAAAGAACGCCATTGCACGTATTCAGCTGTTTCGAAAATCTTTGAAACATCACGTGGACGATCAATATCTGTAAAAGATTCAAGACCTAAAATGCTTGGACTTGCTGCTGAAACAAATGGTGCATGTGCTGCTGCAGCAACATGAGAGATCTGTTCCAATAAATACATATCTGACGGTGTACGATCAAACTCGAAATCACCAATCAACGCTGCATAAGGTGCGCCACCAAATGAGCCATATTCTTCTTCATAAATCTTTTTAAACAAGGTGCTTTGATCAAAATCGGTTGCGCCTTGGAAGTCTTTTACCAACTCTTTTTTAGTCGTATTCAACATACGAATTTTAATCATTGAGTTAGATGGCGTTTCTTGACAGAAATAATAAAGACCGCGCCATGTCGATTCGATTGTTTGGAATTGTTCATGGTGCATAATTTCACTCAATTGATTTGAAATTAGTGCATCAATTTCCGCAATACGCTTATCAATCGACAAGGTCATATTTTCAGAAACCGTAATGGTTCCTGCCATGACTTCTTTCGCCAATTCACCAATTAAGCTTTTTGCACGAACATGCTCATCATCATTACGCGCTATACGACTTTGCTCAACAATTGAATCCAACAAATTTGCTGATTCAGCTTCAACACTTGCCGCAGCGGCTGCTTGTAAATTACTCATTTTCAGCCTCCGCACTCAATTGACGAACTTGATCGGTATTTTTCAATACTTCATCTAGCAAGTCTTCTAAACGTTCACTGTTCGAAATCTTATTGCGTAAATCAGTCAAACGCTCACGTGCTGCAACCAACTTACGCAATGGATCAACTTGTTGAACCACTTGCTCGGGACGGAAGTCTTCCATCGAGTTAAAAGTTAAATCAACCGACATACGTCCACCTTCTTCCGTCAAAGTGTTTTCAACTTGGAAAGCCGCACGTGGAGCCAAAGATTCCATCACTTCATCAATGTTATCTAAGTCAACGTTGATGAATTTTTTGTCTTTTAATTTAGTTTTTTCTAGTTCAGATGCAGCAGAGAAATCCCCCATTACACCAACAACAAAAGGGAGTTCTTTTGACTCTTTACCATCACCAACTTCAACATCGTATGTCAGTTGTACACGAGGGGGACGTATGCGTTGCAGTTTTTTCTGTACGCTTTCTCTTTTTGCCATAACTTTTCACCCTTGATTATTATTTCAACGAATCGAATGGATTCGAACCTGTCTTTTGAACAGTACTTGGTTGTTTCGTAACTGTCGGTGCTACCGTCGTTTGACGTTTAACAGGTGCAGTTGTCTGATTTACTGTACTACGAGTCGGTTGCGTTGTACGTACCTTTCTGTTTGTTGTACGTCGAGTTGTGTTATTGGTCGACGTATTTCGGATCTCTTTTTTTACCGATTCATCGGTGATTGCTTTGCTCGTTGAGGTATCTGGAGCAGGTACAGCTGCACGAATACCGTCACTGAGTTGTTTTGCTGGTGGGTAAGTGAGCTCATTACTCAAATAGCGCATTTCACTTGAGCGCATTTGCTGTAATGCTCCGTTCGCAATCTCAACACTCGCCAAAAAAGTAACATCGGTTAAAGTGGCACCACGTACGTTTTGCTCTTGTAATTGCGTCGCAAGTTTTAAAGCATTCAACGGTTGCTTTAACTCATACATACGCATTGCTGCTTGAGCCAATAAATCATTTACACGCGAAGCATTATCTTTATCACAAACCTGTTGATAAATGTCTAATAAAGCATGATCCGTTTGGTTTACTGCCAACGGATTCTGTTTTAGACATTTACTTTTTAATTTAATTGGTTTTATTTCTTTATCATCAGCATACGCTGAATTACCGATTAAACCTGCTGTTATACAAAGAATTGATATTACAATACCTTTTTTCAAAATATGCCTCGTCATTATTTAACTTATAATTGAAGAGCTGACAATTATTGTTAAAAAACCCTCTTACTCGTCAATTTTTGTACATTTACATCATTTCCGCGAATTTAACAAAAAAAACACATACAAAGTCAATACTAGTTACGTTTATTAACATTATTAAATTTTCATGACAGTCATTCGTGTAAAAAAAATTTTAATTCAGGTGCATTTTTTGTTTAAAAGTGACATTTTTTGTTGTAGAATAATCTGTATACTCGAGCAGAGTTATGTTAAGTTTTTGATTTTATTCAAAAAATATTTCTAGCAAAAACAACCATACCAAGTTAGAACTTAGTAAATAGAGCTTGGTATTTAAAAATTATTGTGAGTAATAAATGAGTAACTTAAAGGTTTTAATTACAAAACTATCAGCTCCTACTCGTACTGCATTAGAAAAGTCTGCAAACTACTGTATTAACCAATTGAATTATGAAATTGAGATAGAACATCTATTTGTTGAATTATTAAATCAAAACATCATCAATGATTTACATATTTTATTAAAAAAAAATAATATCTCTCCAGATGCCTTAATTACTGATTTAAAAGAAACCATTGCATCTTTACCTAAAGGAAATACCCGCACACCAATCTTTGCAAAATCAATCGTTCGATTATTTGAACAAGCATGGTTACTCGCTTCTGCAGAACAAACACCTTTAATACGTAGTAGTCATTTATTGATTGCTTTGTTAACTGCGCCCGATTTACAACAAATTGCTTTTAGAGCATCAAGCTTATTTGAACGTTTTCCAATCGACACGATGAAACATAAGTTTCTCGATATTTGTGAAAAAAGTAGCGAACAACCACAAACAGAAAACACTATTTCTAACCCAGAACAAACACAAAATACTGAATCTACTGTTACTGCAGCAAAAACACCTGCCCTTGATCAGTACACGGTCAATTTGACTGAAAAAGCCAAACAAGGCGGTATCGACCCTGTGATTGGTCGCGAGTTTGAAATCCGACTCATGCTCGATATCTTGATGCGTCGCCGTCAAAACAATCCGATTTTGACGGGTGAACCTGGGGTAGGTAAAACAGCAGTTGTAGAAGGTCTCGCTTTAAAAATTGCACAAGGCTTAGTGCCTGAAGCACTCAAAAATGTACAGCTTCATGGTTTAGACATGGGGCTATTACAAGCTGGTGCAAGCGTTAAAGGTGAGTTTGAAAACCGTTTAAAACAAGTGATTCAAGAAGTACAAGCCTCTGCTCACCCGATCATCCTATTTATTGATGAAGCACATACCATGATTGGTGCGGGTGGACAAGCTGGACAAAATGATGCTGCAAACTTACTCAAACCAGCATTAGCACGTGGTGAATTAAGGACCATTGCTGCAACGACTTGGGCTGAGTACAAACAATACTTTGAAAAAGATGCAGCACTCAGCCGTCGCTTTCAGGTGGTTAAAGTTGAAGAACCAACTGAAGAAGTGGCAATCGATATGTTACGCGCCATGATTCCGGTGATGCAAAGCCACTTCAACTTGCATATTGAAGATCAAGCCATTATTACCGCAGTTCAAGCCTCTCATCGCTATATCAGTGGTCGCCAACTCCCAGATAAAGCAGTGAGTGTACTCGATACAGCTTCTGCTCGTGTTGCTTTAACTCAGAATGCACAACCTGTGATTCTGGATCAACTCAAAGCACAACAACATAATCTTAAATTAGAACATCAAATTATTAGCCACGAACATCAACAGTTTCCAATCCATCATGAACGCTTAGATGATCTCAATCAGCAACTTGCAAACTTAGACAAAGAAATCCAAGACACTGAAACTAAATGGCAGCAAGAACTGGCACTGGTCAAACAGATCCAGCAACTAAATGCACAAACAGAACAGGACAATAAGACACAAATCGCTTCACTAAGAGCGGATTTAGCGCAATTACAAGGTCAAACCCCTTTAGTATTTGAACGTGTCAATGCACAAATCATCAATGAGATCATTTCAGATTGGACTGGTATTCCTGTTGGGAAAATGGTGAATGATGAAATCAAACAAATTCTTAGTCTGGAAGATAAGCTTGGCGAACGCGTGATGGGTCAAGATTATGCCCTAACCCAATTGGTACAAGGCATTAAAACCTCTAAAGCAAAATTAGAAGATCCAAATAAACCTCAAGGTGTGTTCCTATTGATTGGTCCAAGTGGTGTCGGTAAAACCGAAACTGCTCTCGCCTTAGCCAATGAACTCTATGGTGGCGAACAACATCTGATCACGATCAATATGTCTGAATATCAGGAAGCACACACAGTGTCTTCATTGAAAGGCGCACCTCCTGGTTATGTTGGCTATGGTCAAGGTGGTGTTTTAACTGAAGCTGTCCGTCGCAACCCATATAGTGTTGTGCTGTTAGATGAAATTGAGAAAGCACATAGCGATGTACAAGAATTGTTCTATCAAGTCTTTGACAAAGGCATGCTTGAAGATGGCGAAGGTCGTGTGATTGACTTTAAAAATACCACGATCATTCTGACCTCAAATACAGGCTCGAGCGCAATTATGCAGGCTTGCTTAAATCAACCTGTGGAAGAGTGGCCACATGCCGAAGATTTAATTGAACACTTAAAACCAAGTTTATATAAGCAGTTTAAACCAGCCTTTATTGGCCGTATGCGCATTGTGCCTTACTTCCCACTACATGATGAGTTATTGGTTCGCATTATTAAACATAAGCTTGGGAAAATCGTAGCTCGTATTGAAAAGCAATATGCAACCAAGGTTCAGTATTCTGATGATTTAATCGAATTGCTGTTAAGTCGTTGTACTGAAGTGGATAGTGGTGCACGAAATGTGGATAACATCCTCAACTCAACGGTCCTTCCTGCTTTAGCAACTGAAATTTTAGTGGCTTTGGCTGAGCATAAACTACCAAAACTGATTGTGATTGATAGCAAAGATGATGAAATTACCTATCAGTTAGATCCAGTTGAGAAAGTTACCAAGAAACGTTCAAGTAAAAAAACCAAAGCTGAAGTGTAAATTTTAAGATTGAGCCAAATTTGTGATGCATATGGATATTTTATCTTTACTAACGCCAATTAATGAGCAGTCACCATGCGGTGAAGATTACTCATTTTCGAATGAGTTCCATGCCATTAAAAAAGCAAAGACCCAAGATGATGTACTGCTTGATCAGGGTGATTGGGTTACAGAACCGAAACAGGCTGATTGGGATTTTGTCGCAACAACATCTATGGATTTACTGCAGTCTAAAAGTAAAGATATTCGTTTACTCACTTGGCTCTCAGAAGCTTGGGCAAACCTTTATGGTTTTGAAGGAATTTCCAAAAGTCTGGAACTTAGCCATCGCTTATTAGAACAATATTGGTTAACACTACACCCTGAAGTTGAAGATGATGATTTAGATCAGCGTATTGGCTTATTACAGGGCTTGATTAACCAACTGCCACTACTGATCAAAAAAGTCTCTTTGATCAAGCATGCGCCTTATTATCATTTACTCGACTATGACAACTTTCTTTATCACGAGAACATTCGTCGTAAACAAAGCGATGACTATGAAGGCTCAACTGGTTCAACGGAATTAGAGCAATTTGAACAGGCCATATCAAATACAGATAAGAGTTTTCAGCGTCAAAATTATCAAAGTTTTAATGAAATCCTGCAACAATGGGCAACATTGAAGCAAGTATTAGATGGTCTGCTTGGTTTAGATTCCCCTAGTTTTGCGGCAATCGACTCAGGTTTAGATACCATTCATATCACGCTGAAAAAGATTTATAAAACCGATCTGTTTGAACAGGCAACTCAAGCTGTTATTACAGAAATCGAAACATCGACAACGCCGATGGTACAACCCGTGACGACACAATCTTCTGCACCTCAAAATCAGCTGTCTTTCCAACCGCAAGTACAATCGCATGTTGAAAATCGTGAACAGGCCATGCGTGTACTGCAAGAAATTGCCACTTATTTTCAAAAAAATGAGCCGCATAGCCCTGTCAGCTATATGCTGCAAAAAACCATCAAGTGGAGCCAAATGCCACTGCATGAGTGGTTAACTCAGGTGATTAAGGATGAGCATCCTTTACAAATGCTACAGGACACCCTTGGTGTTCAGCCAAAGAATGAATACGAATAATTGTTGGTAAATAAATATGTTTAAAGCAGAAAAGATTCTTTGGGGTGAAGGCTTATTTTTACGTCCTCAACATTTCCAGATCCAAGATACTTATCATGAACAACGCTTGAATCACACCATTCGAGCAATGATTCCACACGCCTATGGGGTACAGAAGTTAAAATTTGATGAAATCCAACTTTCCACTCATATTTTAGCTTTAGAAGAAATTGAAATCATTTGGCAAGATGGTGAAATTTATCATGCGCCTGCCCAAGACTTGTTGCCTGAACCATTATTGTTAGATGACCTTAATCTGCAAGGTGAAATGACGGTTTATCTTGCGCTACCAATTTTGCAGGCCAATAAGAAAAACATTGCCGATGAAACACGCTCAGTTTCTAGCCGTTATCATAACTACTTGGTAGAAACCCACGATCTGTTTACCGATGCCAGTCCAGCTGATCTAAATCTGTTACGTCGTCGTGCCGAATTTAAGTTGCTTGAACAACATATTCAACCTAGCCAAAATCTAGATGGATTCTTATATGTTCCTGTTGCTAAAATTAAACGCCAAAGCTCAGGCCATTTTGAATTAGATAATAAGTTTATTCCGCCAATTTTGCATATTGCTGCATCAGAATCTTTAATTAACAACCTAAAACGTACTTTGAACGTGATTAAGGCAAAAATTAAGATGATTCAAAGTAATAACCGTGAAAATGAACAGAAACTGATTGAGTTCCGTTCAGGGGATATTGTTTCATTTTGGCTGATCAATGCTTTAAACACGGCATATGCAGGGCTGAACCATTTACTCCAATATCCACTGATTCACCCTGAGCGTTTGTTCTCTGAATTATTACGTTTAACTGGTTCTTTACTGACCTTCTCGACCGCGTATGATGTGGACCATTTGCCACAGTATAAGCATCACCAGTTACAAGATAGTTTTCAGCAGCTTGATCTGATTCTAAGAGATTTATTAGATACCATTATTTCAAGTCGTTATTTCAGTATTGCCTTGAAAGAAACACGACCATCATATTGGGTTGGTAGTCTTGAGTCTGACAAAATTACCCGTGATACCCGTCTCTATATCGCGGTTTCAAGCAGCATGATGCAAACGCATGAACTTATTCAAATTGTACCGTTACGCTTCAAAGTGGGTAGCACAATTGATGTTGAACAACGTGTTATTGCCGCACTTCCAGCAGTTCCACTCCATCATTTAATGCAAGTCCCAACTGCAATTCCTGTGCGCTCTGGGGTGAGCTATTTTGAAATCGAGCCACATCACGAATTGTATCAACGGATGCTTGAATCAGAATCTATCTGTGTCTATGTGCCAGCCGGATTCCAAGATATCAGTATTGAACTCATTGCCGTAATGAATAGTTAAGAGAATAACAATGACTCAACCCACAGGCATCCCCTCTTTATTCGATGATGGAAAAATTGGTTCAGGCTTCCCAACGTCTGAGCAACCACAAAATAAAATGCAAGCGACCAACTTGATTGATCTATTACATGACGGTTTTTATTTAGTCTTCTTGCTTCGTAACCGTTACATTCCATCGAACCCAAATGATTTCCGTGAAAAAATTCTGGATCTATTAAATCGTTTTGAGCAGCAGGCCAAACGATTGCAATTTTCTGCCGATGATATTCATGATTCGAAATATGCATTTTGTGCATTGATTGATGAAACCATTGCCACTCAACAAGATCCAGCCTACTTTAACTTGCAAAATACTTGGCTGATTAGCCCACTTCAGTTGAGCTTATTTGGTTCACAACTCGCAGGTTATCGTTTTTTTGAGATATTGGAACAATTACGTAGTCGTGGTAAAGAGCGTTTAGCTTCGCTTGAAGTTTTCCACTACTGCTTATTACTCGGTTTTCAAGGCAAATATCGACTGGAATCTGTTGAAAGCTTAAACCATCTTGTCGCCCGTGTTGGTGACGAAATTGATTATCTCAAAGGTAAAAAAGCGGCATTCTCTCCGTTTGCAGCAATTCCGGATCAGATTAAACATATTATTCACCATGAACTGCCTTTTTTCTGGATACTGATCTTCTTACTTATGTTTGCAGCACTCACCTTTGCTGGACTCAAGTTTATGTTATCAAAGCAAAACCAGAATGCTTTAAACCCATATCAAAATGTGATTTCAGCGCCTGCTGAAGAAGCACATGTCACCATCCATTTGCCTTAGTTGATAACGTATGACTCAGGAAAGAGCAACTTCTATACGCATATTACAGAGTAATAAGAAAAAAACCTTATCGCCTGTAATTTATTTACTGATCGGATTTCTTTCAGGGATTATCTTTGCAGCATTGATTTTCTTTCTCTTTGCTACGGACTCAAGTCCTAGCGATACAGTTGCTCCGCAGCAAGAACAAGCGCTAGAAGATAATAATCGTGTTCAAACACATAGCAAAGTGACAGCTCAAGTTTCAGAGGAAACAGCAGCTGGTCATCATGAAACAGCTGAATCGGTAGAAGATAATAATTTTACCCAACCTGGTAGTAATGATTTAAATAAATTCTTCCAACGTACACCTGCACCCGCTGCACCAGCACCGGCTGGACAGCACATTTCTCCTTTTGCCAATGAGCCAAATGCCAAAGCACAGCAAAAGGTAGTCCCTGCAAAATCACAACAAGGGAAAAGTGAACCAGCTCCCACGATAACAAATAAAACCGTGAAGCCAGCAGTAGCCCCTCAACCAGCCAAAGCCGCTCCAACGAAAGAGCCAGAGGCGGAAGCACCTGAGGCAACAGTACAGATAAAAGTGACACAAAAGCCTTTTGCTGTGAATGAATTGCAATAAAAAATGATTTTTCTTATTTTCTTTTGCTTTATCGCTGTCGCGATCGGATTAACGCTGCTCATGTCTTATGAGCTACGCTATAAATGCAAACAGTTGTTGCAATCGTTATTACCGAGTGGCAAAAAGAAAATCGTTAATGCAATGCAGTTCGCTGAGAACATGCATCAAGCTGCTTCACCAGAAAAATTACAATCTCATTGGCACCTACAGCAATGGTGGATTTTAATCGCAGGCTTTTTTTTATTTGCCAGTATTATTATTTTTGCGTTTACCCGCCCAATCAATTCCACACGAATTGAAGCTGAATATTTAAAAGAAACCGATCCACAAATTTATACCTTACTCAATGGCGAAATGCTCAGCCCACCACCTGATGTTGACGATACATTGATCCAAGATGCAATTGTTGAAGCAACTCGTCTAGAGCAAGCTTATCAGGCACAGCATCCAACAGATCCGAGTATTGATGCTTCTCAAATCGAGATTCCAATTACCCATTCACATGGCAGTTTAAATTCATCCTTGGTTGATCGTAAGTGGGATAAAATCAACCCACGCTATAAGCAACGTCTGCTTATGGTCTTTAAAATCATGAAAGAACAACATGGTTATGAACTGGTATTACTTGAAGGCTACCGCAGCCCAAGTCGTCAGAATATGTTAGCAGGCAACCCAAATACAACTCGCGCCAAAGGTTATCAAAGTTATCACCAATTTGGTCTAGCAGCAGATGTCGCCTTTAAGCGCAATGGTAAAGTCGTGATTACGGAGCGTGATCCTTGGGCAATGCGCGGCTATGAGTTATATGGTCAAGTTGCCGAGTCTGTTGGATTAACTTGGGGTGGTCGCTGGAAATCAATCAAAGACTATGGGCATACCGAATACCGTATGCCAGGTTTAAGAAAAACCAAGGAAATGGCTGAACAACTCACCGCTGAAGGACAACTAACAGCAAGAACTGATGAGTCTTAAACCTACCATAAGTTCTCTTCTGCAAAATATCAAACCGATGCATTCAAATAATAGGCATCGGTTTGATTACAGAATTAAAAACTAAATACAAAGATCATTTAAATCTAAAATTATAATATGGGTTAAATTATTTCCTCTTCAACTACTGAAGCTGAAATCGGCTTTTTCACTCTTAAAATAAATATTTTGAAAATCTCGTTCATACCCAATCCAATGATAAAGGCAATCATAAATGAACCGAGCACATCAAACGGAAAATGAACACCTATATAAATCCTTGACCAACCTACAATCAAACCTAGTAGCAGTGCCGCACTGCCAATTTTTCGAAAACCAGACAAAAGATATGAGAAGGCAATCGTTGCCACTGTCAGAGTATGTTGACTTGGAAAAGAGGAGGAAGAACCATGCCCTGTAAGGATATGTCCAATGTCTAAATCAAAAGGACGTGGATGGAAATACACCACATGAATGATCTGAGTAACCAATAGAGAAACTGCGATGGTGATGAGCATCTTGATAAACTGTGTTTGGTATTTTTTATCCTTAATGAACAATGAAGCAATTAAAAAAACAAATAATACTGCGATTAAATTATGTGATGCGAATAAAGCCACTTTATCCAAAAGCAGGTTTTGCGTTGCAGCTGAGTTAATCCAGTTAAATAAGCGAATATCGATCGTTTCAATTGACATCGTCAATCATTCCATGATGACTTTATATAAAAAAATATTATAAAAACAATCTTAAAATAAAATTAAAATTTATAATTTTAGCTTGATTATAAAGCGCCTGTGTTTTTTCTTTAAACTGCTGAGTTATAAGAGGAATAACAAGATAATTGTCCTGTTATCCCTCTGCTTTGGTAGGTTTCACATCAAAGTTTATGAATGTTTCCAAGGCACCGCAGGTGAGCCAATCCATGCTGATTTTGCAGGAATGTTTTCTCCTTTCATCACCAATGTCAGTGGGCCCAATACCGCATGATCCGCTACATTGGCATTGTATAAAATAATACTGCGCGAATTTACTACTACATCACTGCCAATATTGACTTGGCCAATTTTCATGATGCGGTCTTCAAATAGATGCGTTTGTGGTCCAGAAAAGCTATTAAACTCAGCACGATCACCAATCTTCACACAATCAAATTCGGTGATATCAGCAGTATCCAGATATACATCCTTACCAATCCCAACACCTAAAAGACGCAAGAAGAAAGGCAACATTGGTGTCCCTCTTAAATAATTCAAGAAGTTCGGAATCGCAACAGATTCATATAGGCTGGTAATCCCTTCACTGAGCCAAACGAACATGGTCCACATCGGTGCTGAACGTGGTTGATAACGTCCAATTAAAGCCCATTTCAATACGGTCACAATGACAAAACAACCAACTCCATATAACAGCCCAGCTAAAGTTAAAGCTAGCAATCCTATCGCAATACTATAATCATTAATGACATCAATCACTTCTAAAACAATCATATAACCCACACCAATGGCAAGTGCTGTTGGTAATACGATACGTAAACCTTCAATCAAGCCTCGCATTAAACGGCGTTTCGCGCTTGGTTTAAAAGTTAAATGATCTGGATATTGTGCTGCTGCTTCACGCGCTGGCAATAGTAAAGGTGGTGAACCGAACCATGTTTGCCCCGAATACATTTCTAGGTTATCTGGCGTTTTCGATTGCACGCCAATCAAAACATTATCAGGTAATACCGTACCATCCGCGATATATGCACTGTTCCCAACAAAGCTACGATTGCCAATTTGAGTAGATTTCAACGACATCCAACCGCCTTTAATTTCTTCATCACCGAGCATCACCGCATCAGCAATAAAGCTTTCCTCACCAAGGGTCAGCATCTCAGGAATCACACCAGTAGCGGTAGAAATTTCTGTATTTCTACCCACTTTCGCACCCAGCATACGGAACCATGTCGGAGCATATATAGTGGCGAACAAACCATGTAAGGTTTGCAAACTGGTTTCTAAAATCTGAGCGGCAAACCATTTACGATAATATGTACCACCATGCACCGCATAAGTGCCTGACTCTAAACTTGGCAACACCACTTTACGTATAGCCGATGAAATTAATGCAGTGATGATCATCATCATGGCACTGGCAGGAATCGCAAGGATGAAATAATACAGTGCGGTTTGAACGTGATTATTTGGGTCGATATTAAACACATTGACATCTAACCAATCTACCAACAGGAAGCTTGGGAAAATCGGAATAAAGAATAAGCACGCAATGATTAAGGCACTGACACTGTAATAACCATATTCCGCAAATTTTCTCATTAAGGATAATTTCGGACGTGCTGCTAATGATTCAAGCTCATCTATATAGCCTATTTTTTTCGCTGGTGTTCCATCCCAAATTTCGCCTGCAGGTACCGTTGTACCATATTCAATCGAGGTTAAAGCATTGACATGCGCTTGCGGTTCTAACACGGTATTTTCTTCCAATACTGCATAAGATCCCACATAACTGTCTTTTTTAAGCTGAATTGAGCCCAAGACTAAATACCCGTGCTCCACCTTTGCATTTTCCAGATTTACATTGGAACCAACACTCACACCATCTTCAATCTTTAGCAATGAAGGCATACGGATATGCACCGAGCTAATGCTGACATCATGCCCAATCTTCGCCCCAAGTGCTTTGAGATATAAATTCAGTAAGGTTGAACCTGAGAGTAGATATACAGGTGAAATACTGCTGATACGATCTGCCAACCACCAACGGAAATAGGTCATTCCCCACAGTGGATAACGACCTGCACCAACCCCTAGCATCAGTAAACGTTTTACCGTAATTGAAACTGCAAAACTGGCAATAATCACACTGATATACACCAGCAAAGACAACGCGATCGCATAAGGAATACTGTCTCGTGCTCCCCCAGTAAAATAATGATAGGTAAAAAATGGTGCCAACCATTGCAGAATATTGATCGAGATCAGCACTGGAATCGTCACCGCCTGTGCAATCCCACACAGCCATTTATAACCTTGATGACGTGGATTGTCTTGTCCAATCTGGCGATCAAATAAGGAAGGTTCAGGTTGTTCTAACATTAAAGCTGCAATCACCCCGACTTTTCTTGCCTGATATAAGCTTTGAATGGTCAGATGGCTATATTGAGGGTGTTCACGTAAATTCGAGATCAGTACTGCAGCGAGTAAAGAATGACCTCCAAGATCATCAAAGAAATCTGAATCTAACTTGATGGGGATATTGGGAAATAAACGACCTAGAATCTCAAATAAAATCTGTTCAGCTTCATTCTGTGGCTGGTCAGATTCACTTCGGTCAATCGCACTGGTTAACGGGCGAGCCTTCAGTGCCTTGCGGTCAATTTTCCCTGATAATAGTCGTGGCACTTTTTCAATAATTTCAAAGCGATTTGGCACCATATATGGCGGTAAACGCTGACTAAGCTGGTATCTGAGCTGCTTAATTTCAATCGCTTGTTTTGCCTCCAACTCAGGTGCAATAAAAGCAATCAGCTGATCAATCCCATCTTCAGCTCTTAAAATAACTGCTGCCGTTCCAATTCCATCAAGATCACATAACGCAGCTTCAATTTCACCGAGTTCGACACGGAAACCACGAATTTTTATTTGATCATCGGCACGACCTAAACAATGTACTTGACCAAACTCATCAATTTTGGCGAGGTCTCCTGTGCGATACAAGCTGATTTCATCCTCATTATTTGCCCAAGGATTCTCAATAAATTTGTCTGCAGTTAAATCCGCTCGACCTAAATAACCTTGTGCCACACTCGGACCAAAAATACACAGCTCCCCCGTTTCACCTTGAGCTAATAGCTCTCGCTCTGCATTAATCACCAACATGCCGTAGTTCGGTAATGGCTTACCAATGGTGACGGGTTTTCCTTGCTGTAATAATTCTAAACTAGCCGATACCGTGGTTTCAGTCGGACCATAGGTATTAAACATTTGATGGTGTGGTAAGGCCCAACGTTCCACCAATGAATCAGGGCACATTTCCCCACCTAGGTTGATGATACGCAAGTTCGGAACGTCTTCAGGAAATAAAGCCAGTAAAGTCGGCACAGCATGTAATACGGTAATCTGTTGTTGTTTCAATGTTTGGCAGAGTCGCTCTGGATCGCTGACTAAGGATTTTGGTGCAATCCACAAGCTTGCACCCACTAGATAAGACAACCAGATTTCTTCAAAGGACATATCAAAAGCAACTGAGAAACCCTGATAGACCTTGTCCTGTGCCTGAATCCCTAAAATACTGTTTTCACTACGCAGAAAATGACAAATATTCTTCTGAGTAATCACAATGCCTTTCGGCTTTCCTGTTGAACCTGAGGTATAAATAATATAGGCAGGCTGCTCAGGCGTGGTTTTGGCTAATTCCACAGTTTCATGCAATGGTCGCTGTAATTCAGTATTGGTCCATTTGGTCTGTGGGACGTCTTGTAAGTGTTCATACCATTCATCACTGGTAATCATACCCACTGCTGCAGCATCTTCAAGGCACACGGCGATTCGATCTGCAGGCGTATCCATATCAAATGGTAACCAAGCTGCTCCGCTCAGACAAATTGCCAACTGAGATTTTAATAATTCAATACCACGCGGCAGCCATAAGCCAATGATATCGCCAGCTTTGACCCCTTTAAGGGTCAAATGCTGCGCCATGACCAATGCTTGCTGGTACAGCTCGCCATAGCTCAGCTTTTGTTCTGCCTCGATCAAGGCAATTTTTTCTGGAAAAGTCTGTGCCGTCTGAATAAAAATATCAGCCAGCACTTCATGTTGTAAGAATTCTGGGTGGTGCTTACCACGAATAATATTTTTTGCGCTCATCACACATTGGTTCATTTTTATGCTCTCTTTAATGTTCTGATTTGGCTAAAGACGAAATGAGGTGTTCGTATTCGCTGGTAAATTAAAGAGAGCAACTTAAAACAACATTAAAGTGTGATGTGCGGATAAACAATAAAACCTGAACAGAACAAAAGTGATCAATCTGACCACTTTTTATTCAAATTATGAACAAAGTACCCCATTTATGTTGGGTGAGGTTTTTGCATCTAGGGACACAATTGACAGTGCCATTGCATCAATCACTCGACTCAATGAACTACTCGCGCCACTCACAATGTCTTGTATCTGACTGTTCTTACTTGATACTGGCTGAGTAAACGTCATACGACAAGCCAACTGCTGATTCTGAGTTGAGTTTTGATCCAAAGTGATATTTGGATCATTACGCTTAATGATCCATGCAACAGAAACTTCAACATTTTTGTTCGCAATATCAGATGTATTAATAATATCAAAATGTGAAAAATCAGTTGCAACACGATAAGACACCTTGCCACCCACCATACCGCTGTTATAACGATCCACTGCACCAAGCTTTTGCTGTAAGCCAGCAGATAAGTTATCTCTTAATTCAGCCCCAAGCGTAGACGTCCAACGCTCGTTTTCCATGATTTTAGATTTACCTGCTGCATCCTGGATCACGATAGGCGCACGATTAATCCGATCAGGCAAGCCAACAGGCAATACTTCAATAACCCTGACCTTTGAACTCGGCAATGGAGAAACTTTGCTTGCTAAAGTGTAATAATTCGGTGTGGGTGAACCCGAACAGGCTGTGAGCAACACAGTAGCCGATAAGATGCTCACGCTGCTGAGCATTCCTGCTACAGCATATGAATGTTTAGCGATGATTGTTCTTATCATTTGTTTGCCTCTGCTTTTTTACCCCGAATCAATGATTCAGGATGCTGTTCAATATAATCAGCCATTAATTGTAAAGATGCCGCAGCTCGAGTCATTTGCTGCAATGCTTTACGCACATCCTGCTGCATCGGTGCATCACTGGATAAAATGGATTCACTCGATTGCATGGTTTTACGCACATCATTCAGCGTCGCTTGTAGACCAGGTGCGACTTTACCATCCAACTGTTTTACCAATTTGTCTGTCGATTCAATGGTGGTGTTCATATTATTAAGCGTCTTACGAACATCTTGTCCAATTTCTTCGAGTGGGAACTTACTCACTTTATCCGCGATTTGTGAAACTTGCGCTTGTAAGCCACTCAACTCTGTTGCCGTAGTTGGTACTTCAACACGTCCATCTGGTCTTGTAATTAAAGAAGCGGCTTTGGCTTTTGGAAACTTATCAAAGGCAATATAGTTCTGACCTGTTAATAAATTACCTGTCCGCATCTGCGCACGCCAACCTCTCTCGATAAAGTATTTAAAAATTTCACCATCTGGATCAAGTTCTTTGCCATGCGCTAAACGCGATGGATAAATCACTGCATCCACGCGCATTCTTAAATGCGTATAAGACTGATCAAATTCGACGTTGATTGCTTTGACATTACCAATTTCAATGCCCATAAAGTCAATTGGTGCACCCGCAGTTAAACCACGAAGCGAATGATCAAAGTACATAATAATTGGACGTGGCTTACCATCAGGCTCTTTCATTGCCTCTTTGCGAGAGTCTGATAACGTAAAATAACTATTGTCTGGTGCAATAGCGCCACTAGAATTTTCTGGATAACCAAAGGCAATACCACCCGCAATAATACTGGCAAGCGATTGTGTATCCAGATTAAATCCTGACGCATTTAAGGTCACATCGACCCCACTGGCCTGCCAAAAACGAGCATCTGTGGTTACGAACTTATCGTAAGGAGATTGAATAAAAGTTTGTAGTTCAACCGTTTTTCCATCAGCTGCCAATTTATATGCTGTAATCTGCCCGACATTAATTCTGCGATAGTAAATCGGCACGCCAACATCCAGTGACCCCAAGTCCTGTGCTTTTAAGAAAAACACCTTACCCGGTATATCCGATGACACTACAGGTGGAACTTCAAGCCCAGTAAAATTCTCTTGCTTCTGTTCAGCTTTTCCTCCATCGACTTCGATGTATGCCCCTGAGAGTAAGGTATCAATACCCGAAATACCGCCCGTTCCTACTCGAGGTCTGACCACCCAAAAGCGCGAATCTTTGGCAGCAAAATTACTGGCATCTTTGCGTAATTCGATTTTGGCAATGACATGGGAACGATCATCCGAAAGATCAATTTGTCGAACCAAACCAATATCGACCTGCTTATAACGTACCGTGGTTTTCCCTGCAACCAAGCCTTCTGCTGTTCGGAAAGACACTTCAATGGTTGGGCCTGTATCCAAAACCGCTTTTGCTGCAAGCGAAAGTGCGATTAACAGCGCAACAAATGGAACCAGCCAAATGAGCGCAGGTCTCCAACGTCCCTTCTTTTTTTCAGGTTCGTCAAAGATTGCATCGTTCTGCGTTAACACCGTGGTGTTTTCTTCAGAATCTTGGCTATTCGGGGTATTTTCTGACATAGTGATCTTTCTTTTATAGGTCAAAAATAAGGCTCATCGTCAATCTTAACTCTTTAATTGATGAATCGCCGTTCCTTTCAAATGATTTGATTGTTGCGCATTTGCATGACGCGCCTTGAAATAATTGTCCCAAATAATTCTTGGATCAAAACTGAGTGAAGCAAACATGGTCAGCACCACTACAGCACCAAAAGCGACTGCGCCAGGCCCTGCCAAAATAGTGGCCAATGACTGAATTTGAATCAATGCAGTCAGCAATGCAACCACAAAGACATCGATCATCGACCAACGCCCAATAAATTCAACAATACGATACATCAGCGCACATTGTTCAGGGGTAAAATGCCATCTCGAAGATGACTGCATGTAGACTGAAATTAATAAAAAAATCAGAATCAATAATTTTAAAATCGGGATAAAAATACTGGCCATAAAAATAACCACAGACACCAGATAATCACTATTTTGCCAAAAATAGATCACACCACTAATAATGGTATCTTGCTGACGCCCCAACAAAGAATCTGTTTCCGTCATAGGTAGCACATTGGCTGGAATATATAAAATTGCTGCAGCGACCACCAAAGCAAAAGTACGATTTAAACTTTGTGGTTTACGTGAGTGCAATGTACTTTTACATCTGGAACATTGAGCATGATTGTGCTGATCTGCGTGACTCGCTACAGCATTCAGTAATCCACAGCAATGACATTGAATGAGCCCAACCTGTTTTGCTCTGACATAATTTTTGATCTGTAAATCAACATCGGAAAGGTGTTCTACAATTGAACCGATCTCGGTGTCATGGTCATGTTTTTGCTTCATCCCAAACTCCGATCAACTTCATCCCAGATATCTTTAATCTTGACCGAAGCAATATAGACCAAAAGCACGCTCAATAATGTAAATGCCCAGAGTGCAACACCAGGAATGACGGTGACCATCCCAACAAGTTTGACCAAGGTTACAAGTACACCTATTAAAAAAACCTCAACCATTCCCCATGTCCGAAACAGAAATAAGGCTCTCAGTGCCAAAGTCAAAAATTGAGGCCTAATCTTCAATACACTAATAAAGAAAAGCACATAGCTCAGCAATAACAGCTCAACCAAAGGCACAATAAAAGTTGTAATCAGAATCAAAACACCGACCAATGCACGATCAATATGAAACATGGTCCAGGTAGCACCAATTAAAGTGGTCTGAGAGGTATTGCCCTGTAGCTCAACAATCACGATGGGAAAACTATTGGCAATCACAAAAACAATCAAAGCAGTAATGACCAAGGCAAGCAAAGACGAAAAAGATCGACTTCGACGATATAACTCCGCGCCACAACAGGTGCAATATGCCCGTTCACCTGATGCAAGCTCAACCCTGCGATATATTGCATCGCATTCTTCACAACCCGCCAGTTCAGTGAGTCTGACTTGCTGACCAATCACTAGGGATGGATTATTTTTATTCGCCATAAAGTCAAACTCATCACACAGATTGTTTATTGTTTAAGAAATCGACTTAACCCATTTATACCTTTTATTTTTGCAATCACAACCAAGGACTGTATTTCTTACACAATATGTAAACAAATCATCATCTAAAAGCATTTTCAATCCTATGAGTTGATGGCTTATTTCGTCTTTATCAGAAAGAGCAAAGCTCAGCAACGGATTAGTCTATCACCGACCACACGACAGCCCTATCATCATGCATAAAAAAGACGAATAGGTTGCAGATCACGCCTACAACCTATTCGTCTATATACTTATTTTAAATAAAAAATTATTTAAACGGCTTTGTTTTTATAAAAAATATTGTAGCTCGCATAGCAGGCAATAATAAACAGGACACAACAGACAAAACCGACTTGCATCGATGGATCGGTCACCATACTGATACAGGTAATCACGCAGAACACACCACCTAAAATCGGGGTGAGTGGGAATAATGGTGCAGCAAATTTCAGGTCCTTGACTGTTTTACCCGATTTGATCCATTGTCTACGGAAGTTAAATTGGGAAACACAAATCGAAATCCATACCACCACCATGGTAAAAGCGGCGACTCCTAGTAGGTTTTTAAAAATGGTTTCAGGTGCAAAATGTTCAGATAACAAGCCTGGAATCGCACCAAACATGGTCACAATAATCGCAATAATCGGTGTTCCTGAACGAGTTAATTTTGAAAATACCTTCGGCAACTGATTCTTTGCAGACAATGACCACATCATCCGCGATGCAGCAAATAAACCTGAGTTTGCAGCAGATAAAAGCGCAGTAATAATCACAAAACGAATAATATCTTCTGCGTATGGAATACCAATATAATTAAAGACGGTAACAAATGGGCTATTACTAACACTGTTGGCATTTATACCTGCCATTTCATAAGGCAGTAATGCACAGATCACCACAATGGTACCCACAAAGAAAATCAATAAACGCCAGATCGCGGCATTGATGGCTTTAGGTACTGTTTTCGCAGGCTCTTCTGCTTCACCTGCCGCGACACCAATCAATTCTGTGCCAGAGAATGCAAAGTTCACGATCAACATGGTCGCAAAAATTGGGAAAATACCATTTGGAAACCAGCCATGTTCCGTCAGCTTACTGAACAACGGTGCCGACTCATGCCCATGATAAGAAATCATGCCAAAGATAGCGGCTAAACCCAATCCAATAAAACAGATAATGGTGAGGACTTTAACCAAAGACAGCCAGAATTCTGACTCAGCAAACAGTCGTGTCGAACTGACATTCAAGCTAAACACCAGCCCTGCAAATAATAAGGTCCAGGTCCACATGGAAATCGAAGGAAACCATTCCTGCATTAGTAAGGCCGCAGCGGTAAATTCAGTCCCTAAGGTTGCAGTCCACGTCAGCCAATACAACCATGTGATCATATAGCCTGTTCCTGGGCCAATATAGGTTCTGGCATATTCACCAAAAGAACCTGAAACTGGCATCTGTACAGCGAGTTCACCTAAACACAACATCACCATGTATGCAATTACACCACCCAATAGGTAAGAGAGAATCGCACCGACTGGACCAGCCTGAGAAATGACATCGCCAGAGCCTAAAAACAGCCCTGTTCCAATTGCACCACCTAAAGAAATCATGACCAAATGACGTTTGGTCATGGCACGTTTCAATGGTTTACCCACTTCAATCTCTGCGCTCGAAGCTTCCGATAAACTGGCAACATCCTGCTGCGGCACATATTGTCCACTCAGGGCTTGGCCTGAGGGAAATGTCTTTTCGTTATTGTTACTCATACACGGTCACTCCAACTGTATTCTTATGACAACCTGTCCTTGCTGTTTCACTTTCATAAAAACGAATATCTAAACGATATTCTTTGACACGCTTTGTTCTATTGAACATCCATATTCAAACTCCATTTCATCTATTCCTTGCCGACAGTTAAACTGTTAAAGCAGCGACTGTTTATTCAATTTCTTTTAAAATCAGTCCAGCCCGAAGCCCTGTTTTTACCTTAGGGTTTGGAAATAAAATCCAGACTTGTTGATCATGCGCGACATAATCCCCAGCCTGTTGTGTTGCAATCAACTCACCTTTCTGAAAAGTAGAAAAGTTTGGAGCGTCAGCACTCAATTTGAGTTGAAAATCTTCACTTTGTTTTAATACTGAATCCACCACCTTAAACTGTCGAATGTCGGATTTCTGTCTGATCGGCAAAGCCTGATCTGCAAGGACGGCACGTAGCATCTGGTCGGTACTGGCAAATTCAGCTAAATCATTTTCACCAAATGGCTTAGCCTTACCTAACTCCAAAGTACTACTCGCGGCATGAAACTTTTCAGCAGTAAAGTGGGTAAAGGTTTTCCCAACTGCATTGTGATAGACCAAAGCATCCAAATCAGCAGCCTTTAAGCTTTGGATGAGAAAGTCATCATAAGGCTGAGTCTGATAAGGGAATAAGGCAAATACTGGTAATCGTGATACACGAATGGCGGTATGTAGATCGTAGTGATAACGCTGTGCGTCTACCTCACTATCGGCAAAAAACTGTGCGCTAACTTGTTCTAAATGTGCCGCCCGTTCAGTTTCTTGATCTTGAATTAAATTTTGATACGCGCCACAGAACATACGGTTCATATCATTTTCAAGATAACGAACACCGTGACGAATGGCTTCTGGGTTACCGAACACAAAAAGTACCCGTACTGCCAAAGTTAAACGTTCTGCAAATAAATCATTGATGATATTTGCCAACAATTCGATCGGTGCAGTTTCATTGCCATGAATACCCGCAGAAAGCAGCATGGTTTTTCTATAGGCTGTTTTTGGAGTACATTGCAATAGCCCTTCACCTAGCCATTGCCATGTAAATCCAGCTGTTTCCCCTTGCATTTGCACAGGAACTCGTTGTTCTAAAGTCAACGTTAATAGATCAACCATGTACTTTCATCCTTAAAAGCCGTTGTTTACTGTTTATCTTTGGAAGTGATAAACCGAACCTAAAGCTAAAATTTTGGTTAACTCATCTAATGCGGTACGGCTCTCGATCAATAAACTTGGATCGGCCAAATCGTCTTGTGTTAACTCATCACGATAATGCTGATCGACCCACTGATTCAGTGTTTTGAACAATGCATCATTCATAAACAAGTTTGGATTTACCGCATTCAGTTCCGCTTCATTCACCGCAACACGCAATCTCAAACATGCAGGTCCACCGCCATTACGCATACTTTCACGCAAATCAAATACCTTGATGTCATCAATTGGCGTACCCATTTGAATCATGTCATTCAAGTAGCTCCATACCGCCTTGTTGTGACGTGATTCCTCTGGCACCACAATGCTCATGCCGCCATCTGCACGAGTCAAAATCTGGCTGTTGAACAAATAAGTCGAGACCGCATCTTCAACTGTGACACGACTGTCTGGCACTTCAATCGACACAAATTCTTGACCAATACCTGCCATTTTTTGACCAATTTCTTCCAGCGCAGCAGCCTGATTTAAAAACGCCTGTTGATGATGGAATAATACCTGTTGATTACTCACCGCGATTACATCGTTGTGGAATACGCCTTGATCAATCACATCAGGATTTTGCTGAATGAACACCGTCCGTTTCGCATCTAAACGATGTAAACGGGCAATTGCTTCACTTGCCTCACGGGTTTGACGTGCAGGGAATTTCTGTGGTGCAACCGTTCCACCCAGTTGCTGCTGACCATAAACAAAAACCTGTACACCCGCCTGATCATATGCACCACCAAGGCGGTTATGATTGGCTGCCCCTTCATCACCAAACAAAGCTGCTTCAGGCAGTGCTTCGTGATGCGCGAAATATACATCATTATTGAACATCGCTTGAAGAATGCGTGTAGTCGTATGATGCTCAATTGATCGATGGAACTTATTATTCAGGTTTGCAGCGGTAAAATGCATACGCCCATCAGCACTATCAGCAGATGGTGACACCGTACAAGAGTTGGCAGTCCACATCGAAGAAGCAGAGCTCAACGATGATAATAAGGCTGGTGCAGTACGCATCGCTTGGGTAATCACGTCAATATCACTGCCAGTAAAACCCAAACGGCGTAGCGTTGGTACATGCGGACGCTCTTGGGGAGCAAACACACCTTGCTTCAAGCCTAAGTCAGCAAGGGCTTTCATTTTCTTTAAGCCTTGCTTTGCTGCTAGCTTAGGATTTGACGCATTATTACGATTCTTGGTCGATGCGACATTACCAAACGATAAGCCTGCATAATGATGGGTCGGCCCTACTAAACCATCAAAATTAATTTCATAACCTGACATTTTATTCTCCCTGTGTCCCGATACGAGCCGACTTACAGCACAATGCCCGGTGATAATTTTGAAGGTAAAGTAACGCTGTCACTTTCCAGTGAAGCCATTGGCCATGCACTATAGTCGGCAGCGTAGAACGCACTAGCACGATGGTTGCCAGACGCTCCAACACCACCAAATGGTGCGGCACTTGAAGCACCTGTTAATGGTTTATTCCAGTTCACAATCCCTGCACGTGCTTCAATCAGTACACGATCAAATAAATCACGCTCAGGTGACACCAGACCCACCGCCAAACCAAAGCGCGTGTTATTGGCAATGTTTAAAGCTTCATCAAAACTGTTGTATCGATAAATCGTGGTCAATGGACCAAAGTATTCATCATCAGGAATATCGGTCACTTGAGTGACATCTAAAATGCCTGCGGTGAGTAATGAACTGTCTGCTTGTGGACGGGTCATTTCTAATAATGGTTTTGCGCCTAAAGCGATCAGTTTGCTTTGTGCTACCAACATTTGTTCCGCTGCACGTGCAGAAATCACCCCGCCCATAAAGGGTTGCGGTTCAGCATTCCAAGCACCAACCACTAGGTTTTTAGCGACTTCAACAAAACGTTGAATGAAGGCATCACCATTAGCGCCCTGCTTGACAATAATTCGGCGTGCACAAGTACAACGTTGCCCCGCAGAAACGAAAGCGGATTGAATTGCGAGATTCACTACTGCATCGATATCTGTTGCTTCATCAATGATCAGGGCATTATTGCCACCCATTTCCAAAGCAAGGATTTTTTCAGGAGCACCTGCCATTTGTTTATGCAAGTGATAGCCCGTATTGGCACTACCCGTAAACATCAAACCGTCAATTTGTTCTGCTGCTGCAAGTGCTTCACCGGTGCTGCGTCCACCTTGTACGATATTCAGCACACCGTTTGGTAGACCTGCTTGCTGCCATAATTTTGCAGTTTCTTCAGCCGTCCAAGGCGTGAGTTCACTTGGTTTAAATACCACTGTATTACCCGCAATCAATGCAGGCACAATATGACCGTTTGGCAAATGACCCGGGAAGTTATACGGGCCAAATACGGCGAGAACACCATGTGGACGATGACGTAGTGAAGCCACGCCATCTGGCATTTCAGTTTCGCTAAAACCTGTCCGTTGATGATAAGCACGAATCGAAATCGCCACTTTGCCAATCATCGACTGTACTTCGGTCAAGGTTTCCCAAAGTGGTTTACTGGTTTCTTGGCTAATCACTTCAGCCAATTGGGTTTTATTCTGCTCTAGTAATCCAGCAAAACGTTCAATGATCGCGATGCGGTCTTCTAGTGGTAAACGTGCCCATGCAGAAAATGCCTGACGCGCTGCATCGCAAGCCTGTGCAATATCGGCTGGGCTTGCTTCATGCCCCGCCCAAATTTGCTGATTGCTGACAGGGTTGGTTTTTTCAAATGCGCTTCCTTGTCCTTGAACCCAAGCACCATCAATTAATAATGCACCTTGTGACATTAGTTATTCTCCATTTTTTCTAATGCTAAAACACGGACTTGATCGTGTTCAGCAATATTCAGTGCCTGTGCTTGTGCTGCCGTCATATGCAAAGTCTCACTTTCATCAACTTTGTTATTGATCAGCAACACGGCGTAATCTTGGTATTGGTCATTGGCAACCAAAAAATGTGTCTCAGTACTTTCGACTTGCTCAGTGAGTTTGACTTTGAGCAAGCGGCTCTCTTTCACCGCACGTAACTCGGCAGTATTGGCTTCCAGTGTTGGTCCCGCATCGAAAATATCAACATAACCTTGATATTTAAGGCCTTCTGACATCAACACCTTTGCCGCAGGCAGTGTATGTGGGTGCACTTCTGCAATCACCTCACGCGCCTCTGAACTCAGCAGATCTACGTAGACTGGAAATCTCGGCATCAGCTCTGCAATAAAGGCTTTTTGCCCCACACCGCTGAGATAATCCGCGGCAGCAAAATCCATATTGAAGAATAAATAGCCCAAGGAATCCCAAAACGGTGATTGTCCATTTTGATCCGAGAAACCACGCATTTCAGCAATCAATCTTTCTTCAAAAAAAGAACGGAATGCGGCAATAAACAGAAAACGAACTTTGGATAAAAATTTGCCGTTTTGGTTTTTGCGGTATTCAGGATCAAGGAACAAAGTACAAAGTTCGCTACAACCCGTATGGTCATTACTTAAAAACAAGGTGTCTAAAGTCTTGTATACATTTAAAGCTTTAGAGGCGTGAACCTGTTTTGCCACACGGAAGTTGTAAAACGGCTCATTTAATCCAACCGCAACTTCAATTGCACTCACACCCACAATTTTGTGAATGCTGGTGTCTTCCAATACAAACAGATAACTTGCCTCGCACTTTTCGGATAAGCCGTCTAAAGTGCGAGTGGTACGTGTAATACGTTCAGCCAAGATTTCTTTATTTTGTGGTAAGGAAGTCAGACCAATGCCTGACTCCCCCGCTCGTTGCGCTAAACGATAAATATCATCTAAGTCCCGATGCGCTGCATGTCGAACAATCATCATGGGCAGATGCTCAAAGCAGACTTAGAGGCGCGCTAAGGCACGAACAAAACGACTTAGACCTTCATCAATATCGTGTTGAGGAATGATCAATGAAGGGGTAAAGCGCACCACATCTGCACCTGCGACCAAGGCCAATAAACCTTCTTCACCCGCTAAGGTCACGATATTCTTCGCTTTGCCTGCATGTTCATCTTTCAATACACAACCGATTAACAAACCTTGACCACGGATTTCTTTGAACAATCCGTACTCAGCATTGATTTTGTTTAAGGCATCGATGAAATATTGGTGACGTTGTTTAACGCCGTCTAACACTTCTGGTGTATTGATAAATTCAAATACCGCACCAGCAACTGCACAAGCCAATGGATTTCCGCCATAGGTTGTACCATGATCACCGACTGCATACATGTTTGCATAATGATCTGTCGTAATCATTGCACCAATTGGGAAACCACCACCCAATGCTTTTGCCGTAGTGAGAATGTCTGGTGTTACTCCAGTGTTCATATAGGCATACAATGAACCTGTACGACCGACACCCGTTTGTACTTCATCAAAAATCAGCACAGCGCCTTTTTCATCACATAGTGCACGTAAGCCTTTTAAGAATTCGATATCTGCTGGCAGAACGCCACCTTCACCCTGAATTGGCTCAACAATCACGGCACAAGTATTTTCAGTGATTGCTGCTTTTACTGCTTCAAGGTCATTAAATGCAGTGTGTTCAATGCCACCTGGTAATGGTGCAAAATCTTGAGAATATTTTGGCTGACCACCTGCTGTTACTGTGAATAAAGTACGACCGTGGAAAGCATTTTTAAATGCAACAATCTGGTTCTTGTTTGGATTACCACTGAGTAAACCAACTTTACGTGCCAGTTTTAATGCTGCTTCATTCGCTTCTGCACCAGAGTTACAGAAAAAGACTTTGTCAGCAAAAGTACTATCCACCAATTGTTTCGCAAGGCGTAATACAGGCTCATTGGTATAACCATTCCCAATGTGCCATAGCTTTTGTGCTTGTTCAGTTAAGGCTTTTACTGCAACAGGATGTGCATGACCCAAGGCATTTACCGCGATCCCACCTGCAAAATCAACATATTCTTTATCGTTTTGATCCCAAAGACGTGACCCTTCGCCACGCACTAAAATGAAGTTTGCTGGGGCAAAAACTGGAACCATCCAATCATTAAAATTGCTACGTGTAATTGCGACTTCGCTCATTTTATTTACTCACTTCCTGTTTAATCTTCAGGCTTGTTAAATGCTCAACAAGCCCTTCTCTTTAATTTTATAAATGACTTAACCTGGGAAAATACCGCGTTCTTTACGCGCTTTCAGAATACGTTCACATGCCAAAATATAAGCTGCGGTACGTAAGCTGCATTCCTTCTGTGCTGCCGTGTTCCAAACATCAGCAATCGCTTGGATCATCAACTTATCAAGACGTTCATTAATTTCATCCTCGGTCCAGAAGTAACTCGCCATATCTTGAACCCACTCAAAATAACTGACAGTTACACCACCCGCGTTACAGATCACGTCAGGGACAACGGTAATGTCGCGACTGACAAATACATCATCTGCTTCTGGATAGGTTGGGCCGTTCGCGCCTTCAAGTACGATCTTGGCTTTCAGCTTTTGTGCACGTTCAACCGTAATCTGACCTTCCAATGCCGCTGGAATGAGAATGTCCATATCAACCGTCCAGAATTCTTCATCTGAAATCACGCTTGAATCAACAAAGCCCATCACACCGCCAGTTTCAACCACATGCTTTTGCAATGCTTTAACATCTAAGCCTTCTGCATTGAAAATGGTTCCGGTATGGTCTTGCACAGCAACGATTTTTGCGCCTGCATGGCTAAACAAGTAAGCGGCTTCATTCCCTACGTTACCAAAGCCTTGCACAGCAACTTTACTGCCCTCAATCGGTAATTTAATGCGTTCCGCAACCTGCATACCCGTTACAAATACACCGCGACCTGTTGCGCGAACACGGCCAAGTGAACCACCTAAATGTACAGGTTTACCTGTGACCACACCTGTTACGGTATGACCTTTGATACTTGAATAGGTATCCATCATCCAGCCCATAATATTGGCATTGGTGCCGACATCTGGCGCAGGAATATCAATTTGAGGACCAATGATTGGACTGATTTCACTGGTGAAACGACGGGTTAAGCGCTCTAGCTCACGTGTAGAAAGTTCTTTTGGATTGACACGAATACCACCTTTGGCACCACCGAACGGTAGGTTCAATACTGCGGTTTTGATGGTCATCCATGCAGACAAAGCCATGACTTCATTCAATTCTACATCTTGGTGATAGCGGATACCGCCTTTACCTGGACCACGTGATAAATTGTGCTGTACACGGTAACCTTCAAAATGGCGAATTGAACCATCGTCCATCACGATTGGAACATCAACGATAAGCGTACGCTTTGGGGTTTTCAGTGTGTTGACAAAGTTACTGAGGTCCGCATCCAAATAAGGTGCCACTCGATCTACTTGAGTGAGAAAAGTTTGCCAAGCACTGCCATTTTGAGCCGCATATGATAAAGACATCATCTATTCCTTAATTAATCAATTGTCCCTGTTATTCACAGATTCCCTTTGTTTAAGGGCGTCCTACCCCCATCCTCCCTGATGTGCATCGAGCTTCTTTAGTGCCGAAGTGAAAATGCTTGGGGTGTTGTATTGTTATTATTATTAAGAATCAAATTGATTCACAAAATTCGTTATAATGATTAAAATGAATTAATTTTTATCAATTTGCTAATAGAAAGAATCAAAATGAACAATATCGATCATATTATATTAGGCTTACTCAAAGACAATGCACGGATGTCGATTACAGACTTGGCAGCAAAAACACGGGTGTCTCGTGCCACCGTGCAGAAACGAATTGAATATATGGAATCAACGGGGATCATTACGGGCTATACCGTGCGTTTCCGTCCCAATGCTGAAAAAAATATCATTCGGGCTTGGATGAATATCATGGTGGAAGGTACGCGAGCACAGGCGGTAATTCGAGAGTTACGCTTAGAGTCAGCGGTTGAGCGACTGCATACCACCAATGGAAAATGGGATATTTTGGTCGAATTGCAATCTGATAGTTTGGAAAATTTTGATAAAGCGCTGGAACGAATCCGAAATATTTCAGGGATTTATAATAGTGAAACCAGTATTTTACTCTCCACCTATAAGACCTAAAAAAAGGGACTCTATTCAGAGTCCCTTTTTAAATAAAATGGCTTAATAACTAACACGGCGATAGTTACGATATTCTGGTGTCCAGAAATTATCTTCAATCGCTTGTTTCAACACATCATTACTCAATGGCATAGCCAAACCATCCGCCATAGCAGCTTTTGCCACTTTAAAGGCAATAAATTTAGACACTTGTTGAATATCATTAATATTTGGCAATAAATCCGCTGTGGTATTTTTCAAACGCGGCGAACAATCTGCCAAAGCAGTACTTGCGGCCATCAACATCGAATCACTGATATGGGTTGCACCACATGCAATCACACCTAAGCCAATCCCAGGGAAGATATAGGAATTATTGCACTGTGCAATGCTATACACCTTGCCTTGGAAATAAACGGGTGCAAAAGGACTACCAGTCGCTACAATTGCAGCACCTTGCGTCCATTCAATAATATCTTTTGGTTGTGCTTCAACTTGTGAAGTTGGATTCGACAATGGCAATACGATCGGATGCTTATAATACTTAGCTAAGGTTTTGATGACCTCTTCACTAAACAGGCCCGCCTGTCCCGAGACACCAATCAAGATACTTGGTTTTGCATTCTTGACCACATCTAATAAAGCGACGTTGTCACCTGTATATTCCCAAGTGCTGATTGCATTGACTGGTGTGGCAAGTTTTTGCTGGAAATCGAGTAAGTTCGGCTGTTGATCGGTCATCAGACCAAAACGATCCACCATGAAGATGCGTGAACGCGCTTCATGATCGCTCAAACCTTCGTCCATCATCTGTCTAACAATCTGTTCAGCAATACCACATCCTGCTGAACCTGCACCAACAAAAGTAACCGTTTGATCTTTCAGTTGTTTGCCTTGCGCTCTTGATGCAGCAATTAAGGTCGCTACAGTGACCGCTGCTGTACCTTGAATATCATCGTTAAAACAGCAAATTTTGTCGCGGTACTGAGTCAATAATGGCATGGCATTGGTTTGCGCAAAATCTTCAAATTGGATGAGAACATCTGGCCAACGCTGACGCACTGCCGTAATAATTTGCTCAACAAATTCATAATATTGCTCACCGCGGATGCGCGGCTGTTTCCAACCCATATAAATTGGATCATCAAGCAATTCTTGGTTGTTGGTTCCAACATCAATAGTGATCGGTAAGGTATAAGCAGGACTAATACCACCACACGCGGTATACAGCGACAATTTACCAATTGGGATACCCATGCCACCAATACCCTGATCGCCGAGACCCAAAATACGTTCACCGTCAGTAATCACAATCACTTTAACGTTTTTCTTGTTAACGTTATGGATAATTTGATCGATGTATTGACGCTCGGGATAAGAAATAAAGATACCGCGGTGACGACGGTAAATATCCGAAAAGCGTTGACAAGCCTCACCAACCGTAGGGGTATAAATAATCGGTAGCATTTCATCCAAATGCTGACTCAATAAGTTATAGAACAGGGTTTCATTGGTGTCTTGAATATTTCGCAAATAAATATGCTTATTCAAGTCGTTGTCGAACGAAAGATACTGCTGATACGAACGCTGAGTCTGCTCTTCAATATTCTCGATATTGTACGGAACTAGACCATGCAAGTTAAAATTCTCTCTTTCTTCTTCAGAAAAAGCAGAGCCTTTATTTAACAGAGGTAGTTCTAAAAGAGCGTTTCCAGCATAGTGAATATATAAAGGTTTTTTGATTTTACTAAGGTTCACAGACATACTTTACTCTTTAGACTCTCTCTCAAATGTACAAAAAATTTATTCGCTGAAATTCTTTCAAAAAAGAACTCTGGCATGGGCAATAATTTACACTAATCGAAGCTCAAAACCGAATAATCTAACTGTATGCAAACTGATTCATTATTTAGTAAATAAATAGTAATCCCCATTTTGGATCATTTTTTAAGCTTTCTGCAACATTTTGAATTATTTCTGCACCAACATCTCTTTCGTATTGTAGTGATATCGTTGTAATCACTTTTTAGTGTTAAGAAATAATCACTCAAGCAAAGTTCTGTCTTCCTGATGTAGTAGACAATTTTAGCGATCTAAATATTTTTGCTTTTTGCAGAGCGAACTGAAATTAAAATCATGTCCATTTTATTCAAAAGAACATGACCCTAAATCAACTGTCGTCTATTTGATGGTATTTATTTTTTCTTACTTTTTTTAGTGAAAAAGCTGAGTGCATGCGAATAATGTGTCGGTGTAATACGTTGAATTAGATCAAGCACCTTGGCATCGTTTCCAATCAGAATACGCGCTTTATCTGCTTTGACTGCATTCAGAATAATTTTAGCCGCCTGTTCAGGTGGCGTTTTTAAAACCTTATTAAATGCCTGACTCGCCTTGGCTGGGTTCATCCCTAAACTTCGAATACTGTCACTCATTCTAGCACTGTTGGCAATATTGGTTCGGATTCCACCTGGATGCACACAAGTTGCACTTAAGCCATCATTCTGGAGTTTTAATTCTTGTCGTAAAGCCTCTGTAAAACCACGCACTGCGAATTTAGTCGCATTATAAGCACTTTGGGTTGGTTGTGCGGTTAAGCCAAACAGACTGGAAATATTAATAATATGCCCTTCTCCACTTTGCTTGAGATAAGGCAAGAACTCTTTGGTACCGTAGACCACGCCCCAAAAATTAATCTTAAAAATCCACTCCAGTTCATCATAGCTCATGCCTTCTACCGTACTTGCTAAAGCCACACCTGCATTATTAAAAATCATATTGATCTTACCATGTGCCTTGAAGCTGTCTTCTGCCCAATCACGAACGGCTTGTTGATCTGATACATCCAATTTAGTCAATGTAACCTTAATTGGATATTGCTGTACTAAAGCTTGTGTTTCTGTCAGCCCCTGTTCGTTGACATCACTTAGGGCCAAATGTGTACCTTGCTGCGCCAATAAAACAGCCAACTGTTGACCGATTCCTGACCCTGCACCCGTAATTGCAGCGACTTTTTGATTAAAGTTTTTCATATTATGACTCTAAAGAAAGTTGATAAAAATTGGCAGCATTTTGTCTAAATATGGCATGCAAAGCCTGATCACCATAAGGACTCAACATTTGAATATAGGCATGGATTAGATCATTTAAATGGGTGTTCGGCTTATCCATTGGAAAATTAGAAGCAAACATAATTCGCTCTGTACCAAATACTGAGATTGCGTGCTGAATCATCGGTGTAAGTAAATTCACCATCTCTGCAATGCTTGCAGTTCGACCCTGTCTATAAAATGTGTGTCCAAGTACAGGCATCATCAAGCCTGAGATTTTGGCATGAACATTTTTCTGTTCCGCCAGAACTGCAATATCTTGCTGCCATTGTTTAAAAATGGCATCACGCTGCAATTGTGTCATTCCCGTTTTCTTGCCCACGGCTCCAAATAAACCGACAGGTGTCGCCAAATGGTCAAGCACAATAGGTGTTTCAGGAAATTGTTTCGCCAAACTGGTTATTTCTGCTAATTGCGTGGAATACCCCCAAGCATCAAAAGATAAATCCAGTTTTGCAAGTTGTTCAAAACCTTTTAAGAATTTCTTGTCACAATAGAGATGAGGCCGATCACACCAACGATAAACACCGCTATCTTGATGCCAAGCTGCCATTTTACGAATACCACGAAAGAGCGGGCTTGCATTCTGATGTGCTTGAAGAATATCTTTGAATTTTCGATCTCTTGGGTCAGCTGTCGCAACAATTGCACCTAATTTTAGTCCCTGTGCTTTAAAATCTAATTGCTGAATCCAATCTGTTTCTTCAACCACACCCAAGCCTTTGTGGTGATGCCAGTTGGCTTCGACATGAACTACACACTCAACTGAAAATGGCGCTGTATCTATCCGATAATGCTCTGGTAAATAGGGGCTCAATGCATATTCTGTTGACCCTAAACTTTCCAATAATGGTTTGGGTTTAACCAACCGCACTACGCGATCCATTACAGCAGGATATTTCCCTAAAGCTTTGACCAATAAGGCTGCTGAATGCGGTGTGTGATAAGGATCCCACTGATGAATATGCGGATCAATAATTGCAAAATCTAATCTTGTCATTGTTGTACTCGATATAAGCTCAGCACATAAAATCTGAAATGATGCTCATCCATGGCATCTCTAATATTTCTAAATACAGTGTTCGTGGTTTTAGCCTACTCAACAAAGCACTATGAATAAAATGATTTATTTAAATATTCAAGTATGAATATGATTCATTGCATGTCAGGAATGGCTGACCTATATTCATACAATAACTATTAATTTCATAGCTTTATTAAAAGCTTACAAGAAACTATGTTCTCAACTTATAAAAATAAAATGCACTTTTTAAAAATAATAAATGCATTATCAACTGCTTAATTTTTATCAATCTTTGCGCACCAACCAACTTCTTGTAAATAATTCTCATTTAAATATACTTTACCCCCTTATTGTCGTCCTACCCTGTCTTCAGGTTAGTTAAAACCACCTCTCCTCTGCTCCAACAGCACTCATCAGGTATCTATATGTCTGCTTTTTCCCCACGCAAAAACCCCATTACTATTGAAATTTTAAAACAAAGCAGCCCATTACTTTTATCTTTAATACCTGTGCTGTCATGGGCAGAAACAACATCAGAACAACCCACTCAACTCGCAACCATCAATGTTCAAGCTGGACAATCCTCAAGCTATATCGCAGCACAAACAGCATCAACATTACGTGGCAATCAAAACAATCTAGAAAGCCCACAAACGGTAAATGTGGTGTCTAAACAATATATGAAAGATTATTTGCCAGCAAACTTGGATAATGCACTGACCCAAGTTAGTGGTATTACGCAAGGTAATACGTTGGGTGGTACTCAAGATACCGTTATGAAACGAGGTTTTGGTGATAATCGTGATGGCTCGATTACCGTGAATGGCATGCCAATTGTGCAAGGTCGCACCATGAATGCGGCAGTTGAACAAGTAGAAGTCTTAAAAGGTCCTGCGTCTTTACTCTATGGCATTATGGACCCAGGTGGTGTGGTTAATGTCATTACCAAAAAACCTGAAACGACACAAAAAACTGAATTTTCAGTTTATGGTTCAAGCTTCGCTGCAGGTAAAAATGGTCTAGGTGCAAGTCTGGATACTACTGGTTCAATCAGCGACAGTAACTTTGCCTATCGTTTTATTGCCGATCATTCCGATGCAGACTACTGGCGTAATTTCGGTAATCTTAAACAGACTTTAATTGCACCCTCATTGGGTTGGGATAATGGCCAGACCAAAGTCAATTTAAGTTATCAATATCGTGACTTTGACGTCCCGTTTGATCGCTCAACCATTTTTGATCCTAAAACGAAACAAGCCTTACCGATCTCAAAATATCAACGCTTAGATGAAGCCTTTAACCAAATGAAAGGTGAAGCTCATTTGGCACAATTATTGGTAGATCATCAGCTTAATGATAACTGGTCAGCTCACTTGGGTTATAGCTATAACTATGAAAGCTATGATGCCAATCAGTTACGTGTACTTAGTTTTGATACAAAGAATCACATCGTGAAGCGTCGTACCGATGCCACCTTAAATGCAGAAAGTGTAGATAGTAATGCCCAGGTCTATCTCAATGGTTCAGTCAATTTACTGGGTTTAAAACATGATATTCAAATTGGTTCAGATATCGAATACCGTAAATATTTCCGCCCAAAGATGGTTCGTGGAGGTGATTCAACTTTGGATTATTTAAATCCAAAGTTTGGAACTGTCGAACCGTCTCGTAAGATCAGCAATGACGATAGCGACCAAACTGATAAATTGCATACCTATGGTTTTTATCTGCAAGATGCGATTCACTTAAATGAAAATTGGATTGCCGTACTCGGTGGACGTTATCTGAATTATCAACAGACTGCTGGCCGTGGGCGACCATTTAAAGAAAATACCAATAGCAAAGATGATGCTTGGCTCCCGCATGCCGGCTTAGTCTATCAATGGAATGATCAGCTGTCTTTCTATGGCAGCTATACTGAGTCACTTAAACCAAATTCCTCAATTGCACCTTTAGGCGGCAATGCAGTGATTGATGCCGATGTCAAACCTGAGCAAGCCAAATCTTATGAAGTCGGTGCAAAATACGAGTTCAATGATCGTATTAAGACCAATTTTGCCCTCTACGATATTAAAAAACGTAATGTTTTAGTCGTAATCACTAAACCAGGGCAAGACACAGAATTACATACCACAGGTGCCGTTCGTTCCAAAGGTGCTGAACTCGACCTGACTGGCCGTCTAACAGATCAGCTTGATGCTACCCTGACCTATGCCTATACCGATGCCAAAGTCACTGAAGATGAAACTGGTCTGCAAGGTAATCGCTTGAATAATGTGGCAAGAGATACCGCTTCACTGGCATTGGCCTACAATTATGGTGAACTTTATAATGGTAAATTACGTTTAGGTCTGAGTGGCAATTATGTCGGCAAACGTGCCGGAGATTCGAAAAATCAATTTGATCTGCCTGAGTATGCATTGGCCAATGCCTTTGTCAGTTATGACACCACCATTGCCAAACAAGCGGTTAATTTTCAATTTAATTTAAATAATATCTTTGATAAAACCTACTATACGGCCAGCGTTAATAATTTGGCGGTGTCTCAAGGCGATTCTCGTCAAGCAGTATTACGTGCCACTTTTAAATTCTAGTATAGGATCAGCGCAGTAAGTTCGTTACTGCGCTTTTGAGATCAATATGAAAAAAATTCTTACTATCATGACGATGATCCTTGCCTTTAGTACATGGACATCCTCTGTTTACGCCCAAACACGGATTGCGCTGATTTCACAGCTTAATGCTTCGTCCTCGAGTACCGATACTGCCATCCAAAAATACTTGCAAAGCAAGGGCTATCAGGTTGAGGTACTTGATCAATCGGTTTCCCCCAACAGTTTAAAAAACACGGATCTAGTAATTATCTCTTCAACAGTAGCATCCAAAAATCTGCAATCGGGTTGGCGACAACTGCCGATTCCGCTGATGACATGGGAAAATGATTATCTCGATGATCTGGCCATGACAGGTAAACGGATCAATACTGATTTCGGTGAAGTCGATAAAGAACGCTATTTATGGCTAGTCAATGCACCCCACCCTTTATCAGCTCAATTGTCTGCTGGCACACTCAATGTCTATAAAGCTCAATCACCCATGAGTTGGGGTAAACCAGGACTCGGTTCAACCATCATTGCAACCATTTATGGGCAACCTGAAAAAGTCGCAATCTGGGGTTATGAAAAAGGTGCGACCATGGATTATGAATCACTTGCACCAGCGAAACGACTGATGTTCTTTCTCAACAATGAAACCTTTGGCAATCTATCTGAGGATGGCTTGAAACTATTTGATGCTGCGATTCAGTGGTCACTGAGCAAATAAAATCAAAATTTAGATTTCAATGCACTGATGCAGTTCACTCTGTATCAGTTTAAATTTTCACCAACTTATTTGCTCGAATCCTTGGGACTACTCACTGACTTAACGATGCCCTAAACACTTTCGGGGCACAACCAAAGCTTTGTGCAAAAGCACGACTAAAAGCGGCTTGGGATGAATAACCTACTAATTCAGCAACTTGTGCAACATTTTTATCAGTCTCTTTAAGCAACTGACAGGCCAATTTCATACGCCAATTTTTCAAATATAACATCGGTGATATACCCACCAACTCAACAAACTTCTTGGAAAAACTAGAGCGAGATTGTTTGGTCAGTTGGGCAAGTGATGCAACATCCCATTCATACGCAGGTTGCGCATGCATCAAAGACAATGCCTTACTCATGATTGGATCGCGTAATGCAGAAATCCAACTTTGATGTTCAATCGTCTCTGTTGCTAACCAAAACCGTATCGACCAAACCAACAATAAATCAATAATTCGAGACAGCATTACTCGACTGCCAAGCGCGGGGTGTTCAAGTTCAAGCTTGATTGCAGCAACAGTCATAGGTACCCATTCTGCAATTTTTTCGGCTTCATGATGCGAAGGTACATGAATATAAGTGGGTAATCCTTCTGCAATTGCCTCTCCATAGATTCCTTTCAGCTGAAAAATACAGCTAATTACAGATGCGTCTGTTAGCTGTTCACTTACGATTTCAATCGAATGCTCAAGCTTCGTTGGCAAGACAACAATGTCTCCAGCTTTTAAAATTAGGTCAAGATTAAGTCGTTTAATTTTAAGTCTGCAACTCGCATTTTGAATAATATGGATATAGGGATATTGAGCATGAAAATTTAGTTTTTTCTGCTGTGAAAAGTTTTCTAAACCATAGATTTCACCCGATATCTCAGCAAATCGATAAATATCAAAAAAGATATCTGTTAAAGCATGCTCATCACTCATTTTGCTCGTCTGTCCTCAAAAGTGTTTCTGCAAAAACATTGGCGTTTCAGTTATTGTACAAGCCGAACAAATCACCAATAATCTTTTTTAGAAGATTCCGATAGTATAAAAATCGACCAACCTCTTTTTCATTCTTATACAGTCAACCTTCCCTTCTTAAGCTTATAAAATTCAACACAATAGCGTTCAGCTAGGAGATAAATATGAGTACTCAACCCACAATTATTCTCGTACACGGTTTTTGGGGCGGTGCAGCCCATTGGACTAAAGTGATTACTGAACTCTCACAT